>JAUVKE010000321.1 GCA_030592105.1 Desulfobacteraceae bacterium | reverse complement strand
AATCTGTAAGCCGTGTATCCTTAAAATGCGCAATGACACCTGTAATCTGATATGTGCGTGTGAGTATCCGTACTTTTGTTTTCCCTTGATGTCTATCCACTTTTAATCCCTCCAAATATCCTGTTGCATGATTTTAAAAAATATTATAATAATTACTGGATTCAATGTATAGATTTTAGTTGTGAGAAATGGGAATTTTTAGTTTTGATCATCGCTTCTATCATAATAAAAGTTCAATTTTTTTCTATAAAACGATATCTAAGACCAGTTTATAAATTAAAAGTATAATCGAAATATATTGTTGAGTCAAATAAAGAACAGATAAAAAAAGTTTGTTCAATCTTCTGGTGAAAGGACACATAAACTATCTGTCCCCCACCTAACATCCAGACTTGATATAAAAAAGTATTGCTTTTCCAGGAAACCTGAAGCTATACATATTAACTGAATAGTTACAATGGATTATGATTAATCCCTGCTAACAAATGCCCAATTAAAAAAGATGAAATATTCTGATATTAAATGAGGGATGCAAATTAAATTCAGATGAGACTACCCTGGAGTACAAAACTTCGTGGGAAAATAAACTCATGATCATTTATACATCTGATGATGTAAAAAATATAGATTAGGAAATAAATTATGAACCAGAGCCATGAGACAGAGGTATTGATTATCGGATTTGGCGGAGCGGGAGCGGTCGCAGCAATTACAGCTCATGATAATGGAGCTGATGTTCTTATAACGGAAAAACTTGATCAGGGTGGAGGCAATACCAATACTGCCTTGGGAGGATTTCTTAATTTAACGGATTTGGATAAAGGTCTTAACTATCTTGAAAATCTATGTTTTCGCACTGCAAGAGCAGTTGATTCGGAAATGCTGCGAAGATATGCTGAAGAATGTTTTAAAAACAGGGAATGGCTTGAAAATATGGGTGCCCGAACGCACAGGTACGGAGGTGCTTCATTCCCGCAATTACCGAACTCGGATTCTATTGAAAAACGTATGATAACCGGGAAAAATACTGAGGATGAAAATTCTTTTTGGAATTTTCTGCGCCAAAATGTGGAAAAACGTAAAATAGGAATCTGGTATAATTCCGGAGCCAGAAAACTTTTAACCGGCTTAAACGGCGAAGTTATCGGAGCAGTCATTAATAAAAACGGTGAAGATATATCAGTCAAAGCATCACGAGCAGTTATCCTTACCTGCGGGGGATTTGAGTTCAATGACTGGATGAAAATGAATTTTCTCAAGGGATATCCTTATTTTTCACTGGGAACTCCCGGCAATACAGGTGATGGCATTAAAATGGCTCAGCGCGTGGGAGCTGAACTATGGCACACCTTTAATGTTTCCGTAACGCTGGGTTTTAAGACGCCGGAGTTTAAAGCGGCTTTCTTTTTGCGGCCTCCTTCCACCAGTTTTATTTATGTTGATAAATCTGCCAGGCGCTTTGCTTCTGAATATGCTGAAATCCATGCTTATAATTTTATAGTCGATTATTTTGATCCGCACAGCCTGGAATATCCACGGATTCCATGCTTTATTATTTTTGATGAAAAAACCCGTCTTGCTGGACCACTGACGGCTTCGTCCCTGGGATATAACAGGGGCAAGTATAAATGGTCAAAAAATAATTCTAAAGAGATTAAACGGGAATGGATTGTCACTGATAAATCGATTGCCGGACTGGCTGAAAAAACAGGTCTGAACTCTAAAACACTTGAGGATACTTTGAAGCGCTATAATAATTATTGCAGGTCAGGCAAAGATATTGAGTTCCAGCGTCCGGGGAAAAAGCTTGCGGCTATCGGACCGGGGCCGTATTATGCCATGCAGCTCTGGCCATGCCTTATAAATACTCAAGGCGGACCGAGAAGAAACCTGAAAGCTCAGGTACTTTATCCCGACGCCAGTCCGATTCCCGGACTTTACAGTGCTGGAGAACTCGGTTCAATTTTCGGCCTGCTGTATCAGGGGGCAGGTAATCTTGGTGAGTGTCTGGCATTCGGGCGTATAGCAGGAAGAGAAGCGGCAGTTTATAAAAGCTCTTTATAATATGATAAAGTTTATGATTTTATTTATGTGACAAATTGATTTTGAATAACAACGGTGGCAATGACGTAGAGACAAGGCATGCCTTGTCTCTACAAAGCGGACGCCAAAATATTTTCTTGTTTTTTTTTAACAGACTTTCAAGAGTAAGGTACTAAATAGTTACGATTTGGCTCTTATTTTTGCAACAGCTAATCACTTAACTTAGATCATTTTTCCAATTCAGTATCAGCAGAACACCTGTGAAGGAAAGCGTCAAGATCAGCATCGTCTCTAATTCCTAAACGTGTAAGCGCAAAATCATAGCGAACTGGATCTTCAGGTTCGAATTTCTTGAATGCCTTAGTTATCTCCAGGGCAGTTCGCATGCCAGCATTTTTACGTTTCGTCAATCCCAGGAAAAAACATATTCGATGCATATGGGTATCTAAAGGGATAATGAGCATGGATGGACTTATACCAGCCCAGCCTCCGATGTCCACCCTGTCTTTTCTTACCATCCAGCGAAGATAAAGATTCCATCTCTTGCATGCACTTCCTTTTTCAGGGAAAGCCAAAAGGCTGTTTTTTTGTCCATTATCTTCTTTTACAAGTTGATTTACCAGAAAAGAAAGCCCATTTAAAACGGTATCATCCCCAGCGCTAAAACCGGAAAAAAAGCAGTTATAAAGAGAGCCATACTGCTTAATCACAGACCTTGCGCCTATAAGCATTCGGACAAGCTCCTTACCTGTAGTAAAACGGTGTCTGAAACCTGAATAAATACGCTGCAGAGATGAGAGAGAGACCGACAGCAAAAAATCATATGGTGAAGATCCCATTTTTTCAAGAACAGTTGAAACACTTTTTAGAATCTGAGCCACCCTTCCATAGGCCAAAGAAGATGCTACAAGGCCGGCAATCTCAATATCTTTTGAATCTGAATAATTGTAAAGAAATTCAAGAGGATCAGGATGAACCCATTCACGGGAGTTGTAAATGTCGTATAGATGTTCAAGCTGTGGCTTATTGATTAACAGGATTCGATCCATAATTAATTATCAGAGTCCCGGACAACGCTGATTTCATTTTCCTTTACAATTTTTTCATCATGGGTTGCAGATTAGCTTACTGTAGGCTGAGATGTTTTTAAGCGTGTTTGCAATCAGCACAATTGAATAGTTACGCATAAATTATATTGCACTGCTTCCACCATCTACCATAATAGTTTGACCTGTAATAAATGATGCGCCGTCAGAACATAAAAACAAAACAGGATGTACAATTTCTATCGGTTCTGCTATTCTGCCCAAAGGGACAGACTTTAAAATTTGTTTACACATATCCTTATTGGACCAGAAAGGTTTGCTGAAATTGGTTTTTACCATGGCAGGAGCAACAGCGTTAACCTGAATGTTGAATGGTGCAAGCTCAAGCGATAGCACTTTTGTCATCATTT
>JAUVKE010000365.1 GCA_030592105.1 Desulfobacteraceae bacterium | reverse complement strand
CAACATCAAAAAAATTAACAATTTTTTTCCAGTCAAACTGGAGAACGACCTCAGCGAGGGCATCAATTTTTCCAGAAGCAAATACAGCACCCACAAGTGCACCTATGCTGGTGCCTGCAATATAATCAATATTTATTCCTGCTTCACTTAGGGCCTGAATAACTCCAATATGCGCCCATCCGCGGGCGGAACCGCTGCCCAGGGCAAGACCTATTTTTTTGGAAGTCTTCAAAGCAGGAGCCTTTTGGCCTGTGGTTAATAATGCCATAATTTTAATACCTTTTGTTGATTATTGCGGGCAACAGCATAATAATAAGAGGAATTTGGTTAATTTACTCTTTTTTTAATGCGTCTTTGGCTCCTTTCCACATACCGGAAATAGCCCCTTTAGCAACGTTTAAGGATTTTTTTCCAAGCTCTTTTGCTTCTTCTGCCACAACATGGACGGCTTTTCCCGCTGCCTGAGCAGTTGCTTTTGCGGCAACCTTTCCGCTCCCCTTTATTTTTTTGGCAATTAACTCAGCCGCATGCTTTGTCTTTTTCTCCAAAATCGAAGAACCTGTTTTTGTATTATCCACAAGTTTATGTAATACATCCCCGGCGACCTCTCCTGAACGGTTTGCCACTTTACGGGTGGCATCTAAAAAAAATTCTTCAATCTCCCCAAGATCTTTTTTTGTTTGTTCAAGATCATCGCTGATAAATATTTTTGTTTTATCTCCCAGGGCTTCCACAACCGAAACAATCCCTTTTTGAGCTCCCTCAAAGGCTCCGGAGGTAACATCTTTAATCTCCTTCCCTGTTTCCTCGGCTGCTTCCACTGCCCCTGACAGAACTTTTTCAGCTATTTTTTTCACCCTCTCAGAACTTAAATGACCTTCTTCCAAAGCTCTTTTAGTAGTATCACCGGCAATCTGTTCCACTGTCTGTTTTACATCTTTGCCGTGCTCAATGGTCTGTTTAACGGCTTCTTTAACAATCTCTTTAGTTAAGCCCAGCAGCTCTGTACTCTTAAGTTTTATGTCAGAAACAGACGCATCAATTTTTTCTTTAATATCCTCTGGAAAAGCTGCGCCTGCTTCTTTAGCCCCTTCAAGACTTTCCATGAGAGATCGGCCAAGCATTCTTTTTTCTTCATCCAGCCTGGCTTGAAGTCTGTGAAATTCCTGCTGTGTGGACTCAACAGTCTCCTTCCCCCGTTTTTGTGCCCCTGCAACAGCTCCTTCCACTACTCCTGACACAATTTTTTTTCCATCCTTACCAGTCTCCTTTAAATGTTCAATTCCAGCAGCCATGGCATCTTTAACAACAGGCCGAAGCCTCTCAATGCCTCCACCAGTTTCTGCCAGGGTATCGGACACGGATGTTTTTATAATTTCATGCATTTTTTCAACTGTAATTTCACCAGTCTCCTTTGCCTTTTTTAAATCTTCCAAAATACGGTTCTTTAAATGATTTTCCGGCATAATTTTTACCCCCTTAATACAAATCAGTTAAAATTTTTAATTTCATTCGGTTTAAGTTTGTTAATATTTTTCAATAAACTCGTTTGCCTTTTTCCACAGCCCAGACCCGATACCCACGTTCTCCACTTTTCAAGGTCCGGATAGAGGTAATTATCCAAAACCACACGTTCCATCGGCCAGGACCTGGGAATATGGAAATACCTGTGTTCCGGGTGCTGAACATCCGGTTCATGTCCGTAAACCATTTCCTCTTTAGCGGATATAATCATGAAATGCAGTCTGTTTAAAATGTTGACTTCACTTGCGCCTGCATCCATATCCAGGGAAAGAAGGTTGAAGGCATATAATATTTCCGGTTCCATGTTCAAGCATGGCTATCATTTCCGCAATTAAAAGCCACCCTTTTCCGAACTGGTTTGCCAGACTGACTACATCTCCGGCTGATTCCGCAATTTCTTTTAAACTAAAAGGTTTTTCATAAAACCTGAAACCCTGCATAATCCAGTCAATGCGCTTTAGATAATATTTTGTGTATATATCTGCAAGCCTGTTTTTGATATTATCAACAATCGACTGCTTAAAAAACATTTTCTGAGCATAGGCCTCGTTTACAAATCGTTGGGCAAAAAAATTCTGTAATGAAGGCAACTGAACCTACACACCATTTTCTGACAGCCATTCAATAAGACTGCCGTTGGAAAAAAATTATATTTTACAAATATATCTCCCACTACACCGATTTTAGAAACCTCCCCGGAAGTTATAACCACCTGGTTAAAATCTCTTACTGCTTCTTCGAGAACAGATAATTATAATCCGCATTTTCTATGCCTTTTTCCATTTTTGCAAGATATTTTTGGTGCAAAACTTTTGAAGTTTAAAGTGGACCCGGCAAACTAGCACGTTTTCCGTTTGATCGCTGGCAGGGGCGGATAGAATCAAAGGTCTTTAACATCTTTGATTTTAACAACCTGACCCTTGGCGCTGATTATATGAGTGAAGAGGGCGGGAGAGAAAATTATAATGAAATGACTAATTGGCGGGAGTTGATCAAACGATTTTCGATAAAACACTTGTAAGGGCCACATACTTTGAAAACTACTTACGTGATTTTAAGTATAATGAAAAGTGGGTTGAAGCAGGTATTAATTATGACGTGGCAAAGACTGGTGGCAAGGCAAGGATACGAGGTATTGAGGTCTTCTTTGCCGTTGATAACCTCTTTGACAAAGACTACTATCAGGGCTGGAGGGCCTCTGAAAGAGAGTTCTTTGGAGAGGTTGTTTACAAATTATAGACTGTATAATTGGAATTTCAGGGTTTTTTTATGGAGATGAAAAGGGAGCCTTATAAACAGACCTGATTTAAGGATACGATTTTGTCTTTACATATAGTCGGAAAGATATAAAATATAAATATAAACCGTCACACAAATAATGGAGGTCTGATCATGAATAAATGTTTTTGCGCAATCTTCCTTTTTTTATTTATTATTTCAGGCTGCGCCCCCCTTATTTCCAAAGAATTAAGAAATAATGCATCAAATGAGTTGACTTTTAAGGAGATCATCAAAGAACCGGATGTACAT
>JAUVKE010000153.1 GCA_030592105.1 Desulfobacteraceae bacterium | reverse complement strand
GCATCACATGCTGCTATTGTTGCCATTTTACTGAATCTATCAGCCCTTCTCATTTTTTTTAACCGGTTTTTATCTGTTAGTGTCTCCTTATCCACCTGGTAAACAGGCATTTTTTGCCCTGGTAAAAAAAAACGCTCATTTTGTGAAGGAGGGATCCATCCTTGTTTTAATGATTCTTCAAAATGATCAATTCCCCTTCCTCCACTGAAAACAACTCCGATTCCTGCTATATACATGCTCAACTCCGCTTTTTAACCAGTATTTTTTGCACGGGAAATAACCAGAGCAGTGTTATTTCCTCCAAAAGCCAATGAAGTGGAAACTGCATGGCATCCGTTAATATCTGTTCTTTTTTCAACAGGACTTATCAAAATATCATTATCCATGTTGATAAAACCGATGCTTGGAGGTATCCATCCTCTTTTTAACGCACAGGCTGTAAATGCAGCTTCCAGACCTCCGGCAGCACCAAGAGTATGACCTGTCAGTCCTTTTGTAGAATAAAATTTGACATTATTTCCAAAAACTTTCAACAAGACCGACCCTTCAACTTTATCATTTTCCAGGGTTGCAGTGCCGTGAGCATTTACAAAACATACGTCTTGGGCGCATATACACGCTTCAGCCAGAGCTTTTTTTATGGCAATCAATAACCCTGCTCCATCCGGTCTGGGAGCTGTCAGATGATATGCATCTCCGGCTGATCCATATCCAGTAAGATATAATGACGGCAGAATACCTCTTTTACGAGCCATTTTTTCTGTTTCAAGAATAAGTACCCCGGCTCCTTCTCCTAAATTTAAACCGGCTCTGTCCCTGTCAAAAGGAGCGCATAACGAATTTGATAAAATTCCCAATGAAGCAAAACCACATAAAGGAATACGATTTAATTCATCTGAACCACCCGCAATAACCATATCACACAAACCTGTTTTTAACCAGGAGGTGCCGACACCAATGGCATCAGCGCCGGATGAGCATGCGTTGACCACTGTAAGGCATGGCCCATTAGCATTAAACCTGTGCGCAACTGCTTCTGCCAAATTCCCATCAAGGTAGCGATCAACCGGAGCCATGGCCGCATCTTTGCCGTTCCGCCAGGCACGGTAAAAATGCGTATCATTTAACTGGCTTGCCACAGTTGTTCCAAGACAGACTCCAACCTTAAAATCTGAAAGATTATACGGTAAATCTGCATCATCAAGGGCCCCTTGTATGGCACATAGTGCAAGAGTGATGGTGCGCATGTTGTCTGTTTTCAATTTTTCAGGCAGGTTTTTTACTTCAAAAACAGGATAAGATAAACTTGTAGAAAAAATGGAAACAGGCCCTGCATTTCTTTTGCCTGATTGAAAGGTAACAAGAGTTTCGTCAAGATTTACTCCGGCTGCAGAAATCATACCTGTTCCGGTTATTACAATATTCATAAATTTATATATTTTCGTATACGTAATCTGCCAAAGTATCTATGGAGTGAAAAACTTTTTTCCCCTCTTCCATGTCACTTATTTCCAGACCGTAATTGCGCTGCAAGAGTACGACAATTTCAACTGCATCTAAAGAATCAAGTCCAAGGCCTTCCCCAAACAGCATTTCGTTGTCCTTAATATCTTCAGGATTTATATCCTCCAACGATAAATTATCAATAAGTAATTCTTTTAATTTTTTTTTAATATCGGATAACTCCATTTTTTGCTGAACTTCCATCAACGATCTCCTTGAAAAAAATATGTTGCCCCATTAAAGAGATGACAACAGCTAATCTTATTTAGATTTATTCCCTTTTTTATTCCAAACATCATAAAATAAAAAACACTGATATGGATACTGATTTACAAATACTTCAATCAATTCAACAAACTCTTGCAACCAGACTTGCAGCTGCTCTTTTTTTTGCTGTTTACCTTTATAAACAGGGAATAAAGCATTGGAAAAATCGACTGCATACTGCCTGTCTTCCACCTTAGCTGCTGACAAAACAACTATTGGACATTCAGCTGAAGCTGCTATTGCAAAAGCACTGTAGGGGAACCGTGCACTGGCTCCCAAAAATAATACATCAAGGGTATCAACTCCATAACTGCGGTCACCCATAATGGATACAATATGGCCATTATTTAAGACATTCATAATCTCAATAATACCACCAAGATACTGATCAGGAGAAATAATTTTTATATCCCCCTGTTCTATTCCCACATGAAGTGAATCTTTTACAGCTGGATTATCTTCCGGCCGCATTAGAAGGTATACTGTTTTTCCAATTTTATTTAAAGTTGCCAGGGCAATCTGCCAGTTTCCCACATGGGATGTCAGCAGGATGAATCCTTTTTCAGAATTGCCCGCAAAATTTACCAGCTGTTCATAGCCGCTTACCCTGAAATCAAATTTTTCATACCCCGAAATAAGCGCATATCTGTCAATAAGCTGCTTTCCCTGGCTTATAAATAATCTGTAAGCATGCAAATGCTTTTTATAAAAGCAGGCTTCCGGGAACCTTTTGGTAATATATGATAATGCTGCATCAACAGCGCTGCAATCAAAAAGAAGATAGTAGATACAAACAATATAAAGAAAACCGTATGCTCCTTTTAATCCGAAAACTTGCAAAAGGATTTTAAAAAATAAAAATCCTGGTTTATTACCTCTTAATTTTGTTTTAATTTTACCTGATGACTCAATCGACGGCATAACTGCTGTTCCTTCTTTGCAAGGCTCGTGAAGTAAAAAATATACTTATTCCAACAATAACAGCCAATATTGGCCCAATAATAAGTGATCCCAAGAACCATTCAAAGAGTCTTTCAGGCAGTTGGTTAAAAATAATTTTTAAAGAAAAATCAGTTAACCAGGTACCATATCGCATATAATAGCCCAACTCAATGCAAAGCATCGGTACAAAAGGTGGAATACATAAATTCTGGATACTTAGAGCCATTATTTTATTTAAGTGCAAACTTGTTGTCACATAAAGAATAACCAAAGTATGAACAAATATAAGGGGCAGGGTGGCTAAAATAATTCCAGCCGCAGCAGATGCAGCCAGGCCTCCAGGCGTTGCATTTTCTGCAAGCAATGATTTTAATAATTTTACAGGGTGTAACAGCAACCCTGGGTCAATGAGCTTTTCTTTTTTTATAATCAGTTTTTTATACGGAAAAGGTACCAGACGCCTTCCAACCAGTCGCGTATGCATGCATGAAATACGAAAATTATCAATAAATGGTTTAAAACCGGAAACTCGTGAACCAGGCTCGGGATACCAGACATCAACTTCAACCTGTATCAGCTCAAGACCTGCCCATGCTGCCCGTGCGAGGACTTCGGTTTCAAAGTCATAATGTGAACCGTGTAAAGCAATCTGTGATATATAATTAACAGGGTATGCGCGAAACCCGCTTTGGCAGTCATCAATGGTCAGGCCTGTTTCGATTTTCAGCCAGAAGTTCGCAAACTTTCTGCCAAATCTGCTTGAAGCAGGGACACTCTTTTTTTTGTCAAATCTCCGGCACCCTATGAGAATGGCATCATCCCTGAGCAAAGGAATAAAATTTTTAATATCCCCAGGAAAATGCTGGCCGTCTGCATCAATTGTAATCATAAACCTGGCATTTTTTTCCTTGAGAAAATCGAGCGCCGTTCTAATAGCCCGTCCTTTGCCCATATTTTTTTCGTGCTTAATAATTTTTATATCCGTACCGGAAAATAATGAGGTAACGTCAATGTCGGTACTTCCATCATCAACAACAAGAACATTTTGTAAGTACATGCGGCACTCACTCGCAATATTTTTAACCGTATCCTTATTGTTAAAAACAGGAATAACGCACCAGATATTTTCCTCTGTTATTGAGCTATTCTGTTTCATCTTTTTTTATCAGTAAGAAGCAGATCCCACATGGAACCTGAATATCCCATCTTATGAAGAAATTGCAGACTGCTGTCTAAAGCATCCGGCGGAAAAATACAATGTCTGCTTTTTGAAAAACCATCGTTCAGAGTCTTTTCCAGCCATTTTTTGTCAAGTCCCGGTGCAATATAATAAACCGGCTTAAGTAAATTTTCAGATTCGGAAATAATTTTTTCTTTTATTGCTGTTTTTAAAAGCAGGGTGCCCGGCAGAATACGTATCCCCATAAACATAAATGAAACTGTCTTTTTAATGCTTTTTATATTTTCAATACCCTCTAATACTGTTTTCCTGGTCTCCCCTGGTGCACCAAACATATAAAAATGTGCAGTCGCAATGCCATGCCGGACAAACTGCCGGTTAGATTCAATAATATCTTTAAACAAAAACGATTTGCCGAGTTTGCGTAATGTAATATCGGTGGAAGCATCTGCACCTATTTCAGCTGCTTTAAATCCTGTCTGTTTCATCAATTCAATTGTTTTATCATCTATATGTTCAGGTTTAAAGAATGCAGTCCAGGGAATGTTCACACCCTGTTTTTTCATAAGCCTGACAAGATCAAGGTAATAACCATGGTCATCATTAAAAACTGAATCAATAAAAAACAGATACTTTGCTCCATGAACATCCACCAGTATCTTAATGTCATCAATTACAGACTGCGGTTCCCGACAGCGAACAGCTGATCCTTCCAAAATGGGGTATGAACAATATACACATTTGTGATTACACCCGCGTTTTGTCTGAACAGAAGCAATATTGCCGCTTTTCTGATAAAACTCCATGAGATGCGGGTCGTAATCGGCTGAAGGAATTCGATTCTCCTTGAGGGTCAAAGGTGATCTTATAAGCTGTGTATCCGGATATCGATTTTTCTTTGCATTTGCAGCAAATTTAACCATCAAGGCTTCACCTTCACCAACAATTCCGTAATCAGCACCCACTGCATCCATTATAATTTCAGGCATTATTGAAAAACCGGAACCTCCAAGAACGATGAGAGTAGCTGTTTGCCGCCTGATATTTTGCACAATCTTTTTTACAACATCAATATATCTTTGTTCATTAATAAGGTTAACATTATCAATATTACGAATTGATATACCGATTATTTCAGGATCAAATTTTTGAATTGTTAAACTTATGGAATCCATTGATTTACTCTGCTGGAGGAAATCGAATTGACAAACTTCGTGGCCTGCATTTTGTAAAGCTCTGGCAACCATACTCAAGCCAAGGGGATATACAGGGTATGGAGATATTGCAATATTTGAAGAGATAAGCAAAATTTTCATAAACTTTATCTATCTTTTTTTAGCTGAGCCCATGAGCGGTTTTTGTTTAGACGAATTCTTCGATATGTCCCATCTTTTTTCTCTTTTTCCATAACTTTAAGATAAAGTTTTGCCATTTTAATCTCCTTACAGCAATCCGCATAAAATGTTTTCCAGGCATATTCATACATCTGCTGTAATGTATCAGCGCTCATCTGTTTTGGCTGAAAAACAACTTCTCCAGCGGTATAATGAACCCAGTTATTATGAAAAATCCTGTTTTCTTTTTCCAATTGAGTTCTTATCGGCGTATGGGGAAAAGGTGTAATAATAGTAAACTCGGCCAGATCAAGTTCAATTTCCAGTAAAAAATCGACCAGTTTTTTTATATAATCTTCATCATGGTAATCGAGCCCCAGCAAAACAGTTCCTTCAACACCGATACCACGTTCTTTAAGCCGCTTGACTCTTTTTGCTATATGCTCCGACGTGTCTACAATAGCCTGATACACATACCAGCATCCTGCTTCAGCTGCCAGATCAAGAATTTCATCATCATCTTTAATAGGGTGAGATATCCATTTTTTTTTAAGGGGCGCTATTGCCTTAAACAAGTCTTTTTCCCATTGATCATCCTGAGCCAAAGAGTTGTCTACAATAAATAACCGATTATTATCGATACTCTCTATCTCTTTAACCACATCGTCTATGAAACGGGGTCTAAATTTTCGGCCACCCAAAAAGGGAGTACAGCATGGAAAACAGTTAAACCGGCATCCCCTGGAAGCATGAACAAGATCAACCATTTGTACTCCCCTGAAATTATACAGATCACGCTTAAGAATACTTCGTTTAGCTGTGCCTATCAATTTGGTATCAGGAAAGCTCAAATGATGATCATAAACTTTTTTTAAACATCCTTTTTTGAAATCATCTATAACAACATCAAAACGGCCTTCTGCTTCACCAAGAAAAACAGCATCTGCATGCTGCATGGTTTCATCTGCGTGGAGCTGTGTGGCAATCCCGCCGAAGACTACTTTTTTCCCTTGCAAACGATATCTGTCTGCTATTTCCCATGCCCGCGGTATCTGGCAGGTCAACATGACAGAAATAGCAATCAAATCAGCATCTTCATCATAATCAAGCTGCTGGACATGCTCATCGCAAAATGATATTTCAATATCCTTATCCAGCGCTGCTGCGAAAACCACAGGCCCATGGGGAGGGAGATTAAATGAGGGCTGGTTTTTTAATTTTGGCCAGGTTGGATATATAAGTTTTATTTTCACTATTGTCGTTTCCTTAAAATATTGCGAGCTGTGC
>JAUVKE010000027.1 GCA_030592105.1 Desulfobacteraceae bacterium | reverse complement strand
TCTTTTGGCCCATCTACTGCGTTACATCAAAGGCCGAATACATCAAGTATTCAACCTTTAATGCGCCTTGTATATGAACCAAAATCCTTCACAATTTTTGTTCAATTTATATAATTTCCGATCCTTAAAGACCGGCGTTTAAAAACAGGTTCGCAATTTTTGCAAAAATCCTAAGACACCTGGACATTCCTGAATGATACCCATTCGCGGAACCATACCATCGCAAAAATATCCCTTTGTAAATAACACCATCATAGGGATTAATGTGGTTATTTATTTGCTGGAATTATCCCAGGGGCCTCAAATGAATCGTTTTATATATATCTACGGTCTTGTTCCCGCCCGCTACACCATATCCCATGTGGCATCATACTTTACCATTGAACAGCAAATTTTTTCCATAATATCCTTTATGTTCCTCCATGGCGGCTTTTTCCACCTCCTCGGCAATCTCTGGACCCTTTATATCTTTGGGGATAATGTGGAAGACAGCATGGGGCATGTGAGCTACCTGGTTTTTTATCTATTATGCGGTGCTTTTTCAGGGCTGGCTCATCTTCTCTTTAACATTAACTCCAATGTACCTGTCATAGGAGCAAGCGGTGCAATTGCAGGGGTAATGGGCGCTTATCTTATTCTCCACCCCCGGTCCAGGATATTAACGCTGATACCGATTATTATTATCCCCTGGTTTATGGAAATCCCGGCATTTTTTTTCCTTGGAATCTGGTTTTTAATGCAGCTTTTAAATGCTGCCGGGGGGCATGGGGCTTCCGGTATTGCATGGTGGGCGCATGTGGGGGGATTTATTTTTGGTGCCGCTGCTTTAAGTATTTTTCGCACAGAACCCCATGGGAAAATAGTTGATGAAAAGCCGGATCCCATAATCAAAAAAAAAACTTACCACCTGCAGGTAATACGTCCCATTGGATTTAACAACGATCCAGCACTATACGGAACAATCACCATATCCCCATTTGAAGCAGATGCAGGATGTGTGAAACTTGTTAATATAGCATGGGGATTTCACAGAAAATTGATCAAAGTTACAATCCCGGCCGGGATTAAACAAAAAGGAATTGTTCGGTTAAAGGGTTTGGGGAAACTTGCGCAAAGCGGGGGGGCAGGGGATTTGCTGCTGGAGGTCAATATTTTGCCATAGCCTGGTCTCAGCTCACTGAGATTCTGTTCTTCCCATTTCTTTTTGATTTATACATTGCATCATCTGCCCTTTTTATAAAGGAATCTTTATCTTCACTCTGTTGATACTGGGCAACCCCTGCACTTATGGTGATTATTACATGGGTTTTATCATTTCTGGGATATAATTTTTCTCTTTCCACGGCAGCCCTTAATCGTTCAGCCACTGTATTTGCTTCCATCTTTTTTGTCCCTGGAAGGAGGAGGATAAATTCTTCCCCCCCGTACCTGTAGGCTGAATCCATATTTCTTAAATGTGACGTGATTATCCTTCCCAATTTCACCAGAGCTTTATCCCCTTCCAGATGCCCATAGGAATCATTATATCTTTTAAAATTATCTATGTCTAAAAGTACAATACTAAGAAAATGATTATAGCGATTTGATCTTTCTATTTCTATGCTCACCTGATTAAAAAAGTGTCTGGAATTATTTAAATCAGTCAGGGGATCAGTAATTGCCAGTTTTTCAAGTTTTTTTATCAGCAAAGCCCGTTCTTTTCGCAGCTGTCGCTCCTTGATCACCCGTTTCAGCCTGATAAGGAGTTCATTAAAATGTACAGGTTTAAAAACAAAATCACTTGCGCCTTTGTCAATAACCTCTTTATAGGAATAATCTTCTGTGTGGCCTGTGATTACAATAACATCTGCTTTATATTTTTTTTTTATAAGAGCTGTCAGGGCAAGTCCGTCCATTCCAGGGAGGTCAATATCTGTTATTACCACATCAAAAGATTTAATATTTAACAGATCAATCGCATCTTGAGCGTTGGATACCGCAAAGACTATTATTCCATATTGTTCAAAAAAATCCCGTAAAGGCTCCTGAACATAGGGATCATCATCAACAATTAAAATACGGGGAATAATTTTATTGTTATCAATTTTCAAAGTCATATTGGCGTATTGTTGACAGGATTTAGTCTAAAATGATAAAATTACCATAAAAAAGCAACGCTTCAATGTAATTTTTTAAATAAATCCGTACAAACGTTGCACCCACAGGTGAAATAAGGACATAATCCAAAGTAACTACTCTTTACTTTTCAATAGTATGTAAAATATAATCTGTCAACTAAGATTAACAAAATAAGATGGCTCAATGAAAAATATAAGAAATTTTAGTATAATTGCACACATTGATCATGGCAAATCAACCCTGTCGGACAGGCTCATCCAGGCAACCGGGCTCGTATCCGACAGGAATTTTCAGGATCAAATACTCGACAATATGGATATTGAACGGGAACGGGGAATCACAATAAAAAGCCAGACAGTACACCTTTCATATAAAGCCGAAGATGGGCAAACCTATTCTCTAAATCTCATAGATACACCTGGTCATGTCGATTTTACCTATGAAGTTTCACGGGCACTTGCCTCATGCGAAGGGGCGCTCCTGCTCGTAGATGCAAGCCAGGGGGTTGAGGCCCAGACACTGGCTAATCTTTACCTTGCAGTGGAACATAATTTGGAAATAATTCCGGTAATCAATAAAATAGACCTCCCTTCGGGTGATATTGAAAGAGTAAAAAAACAGATTGAAGAAGATCTTGGGCTTGACCCTGAAACAGCTGTTCTGGTATCGGCAAAGGAAGGGACTGGAATTGATGCTCTTCTTGAGGTCATTGTGCAAAAGCTTCCTTCTCCAGAGGGAGATTTAAATGCCCCCTTAAAAGCCCTGATTTTTGATTCCCATTACGATCCTTTCCGGGGCACCATAGTTCATGTACGAATTGTTGATGGGGAACTCAAGCCCAAAGAGAAGATCCGGTTCATGTCCAATAATGCAGCCTACAGTATTGAGGAACTCGGTTTTTTCGAAATAGAGCGGGTTAGCCGCCCCGGACTTTTGGCAGGGGATGTGGGCTATATTATTGCGGGAATAAAGACGGTGAGTGACACCAAATGCGGTGATACCATAACATTGGCAAATAATCCGTGTGAAAAACCGGTAATGGGATTTACAGAAGCCAAACCAGTGGTTTTTTCATCTATTTATCCTGTTTCCTCTGATGAATACGTAGATCTTGTTGACGCTCTTGAAAAGCTTAAATTAAACGATGCTTCATTAATTTACGAAAAAGATTCTTCTGCAGCTTTAGGCTTTGGATTCAGATGCGGTTTCCTCGGACTTCTTCATTTAGAAGTTGTTCAAGAGAGACTTGAACGGGAATATGGCATTTCTCTTATTATTACGGCTCCCACAGTCAGCTACAGGTTAGTATTAAATGATGGTTCAAAAAAAATCATTGATAATCCTGCCCTTTATCCTGACCCCACAATGATCGATTATACAGAGGAGCCCTATATAAAAGCTTCAATAATTATTCCTGACCGATATATGGGCCCGGTCATGAAGCTTTGCATGGAACGGAGGGGAATTAACAAAAATTACCAGTACCTCACAAGCAACAGGCTTGAAATGATATTCGAGCTTCCCCTGGCCGAAGTGATATTCGATTTTTATGACAAACTCAAATCGATTACACAAGGATATGGTTCCTTTGATTATGAGATGCTTGATCATAGAAAATCTGACCTTGTGAAACTCGATTTTTTGATAAATTTTGACCGTGTTGATGCATTAGCCCAGCTTGTTCACAGGGATAATGCCGAGGCAAGAGCAAGAAAAACCTGCGAAAAACTCCGTGAGAGTATTCCAACGCAGATGTTTAAAATAGCAATTCAGGGAGCCATCGGAGGAAAAGTTATTGCCCGTAAAACGATTTCGGCTTTTAGAAAAGATGTTACAGCAAAATGTTATGGAGGCGATATTTCAAGGAAAAGGAAATTACTCGAAAAACAGAAAAAAGGGAAAAAGAGAATGAAGATGGTGGGCCAGGTAATGGTGCCCCAGGCGGCATTTCTCGCTGTTTTAAAAACTGAAAATGAATAATATTTAAAGTAACCAATCATTTTCATGGAATCATTGACTCCGTAGGGGCATCCCTTGTGGGTGCCCGGCACATGGTGGATACCCGAAACGTGGAACAATCATCAACAATGGGGCAACCACAAGGGATTGCCCCTACGGTTAGTGATATAGCAACTGAATAGTTACTATTTAAATTTATTAAAAATGCGTAATTTATTCCTTTTTGTGATATACTTACCTCCGCTTAAATTGTTCCACAGGAGATTTTATGAATAAAACAATTGCTGAAAAAATATTTGATTCACATTTTGTTGATAATCCTTCAGATGATATTCATGTTATACGTATAGACGCTGTATTTTGTCATGAAATTACAACTCCCGGGGCAATAATGGACCTTGTTGTCAGACAAAAGGACAGGGTCTTTGATCCTTCCAGAATCAAGGCTGTTATAGATCATGTTTCACCTGCAAAGGATTCAAAGACCGCTCTCCAGGGGAAAATTTTAAGGGACTGGGCAAGAAAACATGGAATCAAAGATTTTTTTGATATAGGGCAAAATGGTATATGCCATGCAATTTTTCCTGAAAAAGGTTTTGCCCGGCCAGGATACACAATAATCATGGGGGATTCCCATACCTGTACCCATGGAGCCTTTGGAGCATTTGCAGCCGGTGTAGGGACCACAGACCTTGAAGTGGGAATTTTAAAAGGTGTTTGTGCTTTTCATTACCCTGTTACCATTAAAATAAATATAACCGGCAAGCTCATGGAGGGGGTCTGTGCCAAGGACGTTATCCTTTCCATAATCGGTAAAATCGGGGTAAACGGAGCAACAGACAGAGTAATAGAATTTATAGGGCCCGTTGTTGATGAAATGAGTATGGATGCCCGGATGACCCTGTGCAACATGGCTGTTGAAGCCGGCAGCACCTGCGGCATATGCTCCCCTGATGCAAAAACAGTCGATTATCTATGGGATTTTATAAAGGATGAGTACCCGTCAAAACAGGATGCCCTCCAGGCATTTCAAAAATTTACACCCGATCCCGGTGCAGAATATGAAAAGATCATTGAACATAATGTGAGCTCCCTTGAACCCCAGATAACCTTCGGGTACAAGCCCGATCATGTAAAAAATGTAAAGGAATTAAACGGGATCAAAGTAGATCAGGTCTATATCGGCTCATGTACCAACGGCAGGCTGGAGGACCTCCGCGCAGCTGCGGAAATAATAAAGGGGAAAAAAATCGCAGACCATCTCCGCTGCATTGTCTCACCTGCAACACCTAAAGTTTACATGGATGCCCTGGAAGAAGGAATAATCAAAACATTCATGGAGGCTGGCGTCTGTATAACAAATCCCACATGCGGAGCCTGCCTCGGCATGAGTAACGGTGTGCTGGCCAAAGGTGAAATATGTGTATCAACAACAAACAGAAATTTCAACGGCCGCATGGGAAAAGGCGGGATGGTACACCTTGCAAGTCCGGCCACGGCAGCCGCAACAGCAATAGCAGGACATATTACTCAAAATTAATTCTTCCATAAAAACTGTAAACTCAAAGAGACCAACCCATGAAAAATTTTAACGGAAAAGTTCTTTTCCTTGACAGATCAGATATCAACACAGATGAAATTATTCCAGCGGAATATCTAACGGAAATCGACAAGACCACCCTTAAACCACACCTCCTTGAGAGTCTTGTCCTGGACAATTTTTCCCATATTTCGGATATTAATGACAAAAGTATTATCATAACAAGGACAAATTTCGGATGCGGCTCATCAAGGGAACATGCTCCCTGGGCTTTGGAAGTAAACGGCATTAATATGGTAATAGGTGAGAGTTTTGCCAGAATTTTTAAACAGAACATGTTTAACTGCGGCATGATGGCGGTTGAACTCTCTTCGAAAACAATTGACGGGCTTTTTAAACAATTTTCGGAGAGCGAAACATCTATTGAAACTGATCTTGAAAAAAATATTTTCATAATAAAAACAGGCAAAGATAAAAAAAAAATATCTTTTTCAATATCCGCCTTTAACCGCACGCTTGTCAAAGCAGGGGGATGGGTTGAATATGCCGATTCAAAATATTGAAATATGGCTTTTTAAAAATTAATTTTTAATGAACTCTGGAGAATCAATATGATAAAAATATTATTAGAAGCGGAAGCGAAAAAATTTCCTTAATTATGAACTTTCGCTAACATATTGAAATATAAACGATTATTAAACTTAAATATAATTAAATAAAGGATTTTGTGAAAATGAAAAATGGAAGAATAGCAGTTCCATCCATGGAAAATGGGGGTATAGATGGACAAAGAGCAGGACATTTTGGCCATTGTGATGTTTTTACTCTGATCGATGTGGAAGAGGGAAATATTAAAACTATTTCGATTCTTCCCAATAAGGAGCATGTTCAGGGTGGATGCATGGTGCCGGTTAATCTTTTGGCTGACAACAAAGTCAATGCCCTTGTCGTTGGAGGAATAGGAATGCGTCCCCTTATGGGTTTCGGGCAAGTGGGGATTGAGGTATATTATGATGGAGAGAGACACGATATAAAACCTGTTGTGGAAGATTTAATAGCAGGAAAACTACAAAAAATCGCTGAAGATCAGGTTTGCGGCGGTGGTGGCGGCGGAGGCGGGATTTAATAATGAAAATAGCTGTTACATCCAAAGGTACAGATCTTGACGCAGAAGTTGATCCCCGTTTTGGCAGGGCAGCCTACTTCCTCGTGATCGATACGGAAACCTTAGATTTTGAGGTGGTGGATAATGCTGAAAACGTTAATGCTTTGAAAGGGGCGGGAATTCAGTCGGCCAAAATGATAAGTGACAAGGGGGTCCAGGCTCTTTTAACAGGATATTGCGGCCCCAACGCCTTTAAAACTCTTGAGTCAGTCAAAATAAAAGTGGTTAATGATGCAACCGGCACCATCAGAGAAGCTGTAAAGTCTTTTACGGATGGAGAATTAAACATTTCAGACAAAGCAAATGTTGAGGGCCATTGGTAATATGGCGCATGTTATAGATGTTCATATAAATGATTTCACTGCGTTATCGGCCGCCTGCGTATTATAATACTCCTTCTTCCTTCTGGCCATATGAAATTTATTATTTGAACATCTATATCCTTTGCATGCACTGTCACACACCATCGAGCCAGCCATATTATATTAGTACCTTATCCTATTTTTCTGTCACAAAAAACAAGAAAGTCGTTATATGATATCAGTTATCAGTAAAAGCATATCAATATAAATTTGTATTCTTAATTCTCCACAAGAACCTTTTGAATATTGCAGAGACCTGGCAAAATCTTTTTCTGAATCTTGTTCCTAACCTCTATTGCTGACAACTGATAACTGACAACTGCGGCTTTGCCGCTTTAGTTAATTATTTATGAACGTCTCTATTTTCTATTAATGATCGCAAAGATTGTCACCACTAATTAATGCGTTATTCAGATAGCTTTTAATCAGTGCTTCTGGTTCTTCTGACGGTGCTCCGACTACTACGGTTATACCCTGCTCGGAAAAAAGACTTTGCGCTTTTTGTCCCATGCCGCCAGCTATAATTACGTTTGCTCCAAGGTCGTGGAGCCACCTTGGAAGAACGCCTGGCTCATGCCGTGGAGGGACAAGAATTTCCTTGGTTTTAATATTATCTCCATCAACATCTATAATCGCAAATTCTTCGCAATGACCAAAATGAGCGGTCAGTTTGCCTTCTGCTAAAGGTATTGCAAACTTCATTTTTTTTATCCTCCCTGTAAAATTATATATTGTATTTATGTGGAATCTATGGCGGAATCCCGGATCCCAAATGTATAACAGAACTGTATTTTTCTTAATGGCTAAAGGTCTGAAAGAAAGGTACTAACCTCTCCCCAAACCTCACGCATCGCTTCCGCACCCTTTCCCTGGGAAAATTCAACCAGACTTTTTTGAGCAACCATGGCTGAAGTAACGTCCCTGTCATAAGGAATTCTCCCAGCCGACTTCATCCCGCTTTCTTTTGCAAAGGATTCGATCCGTGAGGTCATGTCCAAATTTATATCATATTTATTAACACATACCATTGAAGGGATCTTCATAAAATCGGCAAGTTCCTTAACCCGTTTCATATCATGAATGCCTGACAAGGTCGGTTCCGTGACAATCAAAACAACATCCGCACCGGTTATGGATGCAATAACCGGACAGCCTATACCAGGAGGGCCGTCAATGATGATATTTTCGACTCCCTGTTTTTCAGATATTTCTTTGGCCTCTTTTCTCAACAGGCTGACAAGCAGGCCGGAATTTTCCTCTGCTATGCCTAATCTGGCATGCAGCATTGTACCGTACTGCGTATCAGACACATACCATTGGCCGCATGTTCTCTGCGGAAAATTTATTGCATCAGCCGGGCAAAAATGTACACAAACACTACATCCTTCACAATCTATTTCGTTTACAACAAAATCGTCACTTATAGCATTAAACTGGCAACGTTCCGTGCATTCACCGCAACCGGTACATTTCTCAGGATCTATCTGAGCTATATGCCCTCCTTTGAAATCCTCTGTTTTTCTTTTTGAACCCGAGATTACAAGAAAAAGATCTGCTGCATCTACGTCCGCATCAACCAATGTTTTATTTTCTGCAAGAAATGCAAAAGAAGCAACGATGCTTGTTTTGCCGGTGCCGCCCTTGCCGCTTATAATGACCAGTTCCTTCATAGCTCTCAAATTTCCTTCCGGGTTATAACTCATTCCAACCGAATTTATTTTTGAAAAAATTAATTACCCGAAAATTTTTAAATTATTAATTTTTCTATTTTTGAATACAATGTTCTAAACGCCTCCTTCATATCAGGAAACGCGTCTATCATCATAATACCTTTTGAATACGCCTCGGCTATTTCGCGTTTGTCAGGTATCTCCATCAGAACCGGAATACCTTCCTGCTCTGCATATTTTTTAGTCCTGTCGTCTCCGGTATCGCACCTGTTAATGACGATTCCACAATCTATCCCCATGGTTCGGACAGCTTCAACCGCCAGCACAAGATCGTTAAGACCAAACGGTGTCGGTTCAGTAACAAGAAGAACAAAATCTGCGCCTTTAAGCGCGGCTATGACGGGACACGATGTGCCTGGTGGCGCATCTATAATATTTATCGATTCCTTATCGATATTTTCTTTTACCTTTTCAATCAACGGGGGTGACATGGCCTCGCCCACACGTAACCTTCCAAAAAAAAGATCGATCTGGTCGTAACTCCCCTTTATTATCTCCCCAAGTTCTCTTGATGATTCTTTTACAGCCCCCACCGGGCATACCATAACGCAACCTTTACAGCTATGACACATTTCCGGAAATGTCATTACAGTTTTGCCTATGAGGGTAATGGCGGAAAACTGGCATATCTCTTCACACTCACCACATTTATTACATAATGCCATATCGACTTCAGGCACCATAGTCGTAATCTTTTCATGGTCAACAATCGCCGGATTTAAAAAAATATGTACATTCGGCTCTTCAACATCGCAGTCGAGAAGTTTAACATTACGATCCAAAGATGCGGCAAGATTTGTTGCCACAGTAGTTTTTCCTGTCCCACCTTTACCGCTTGCAATAGTTATTAGCATAATCTCTTTCCTTAATTTCGCTGAACGTTCTCACTTGGGCATAACCGGCACTCTTCCGATTTCCCTGTACTACTGTGGGACTCATCCAAGACATTATTGCATTTATGACATATAGACTTTCCTGTTTCATCGACAATATTATAATTTCCGCCCTCAACTTTAATCGCTTTCCCGTTTATCATAGCATCGGCAACTGCTTGTCGTGCACGCTGAACTATACGCCCGAAAGTCGCTCTCGAAACTCCCATCTGCCGTCCTGCTTCTTCATGAGACAAACCAACTAAATCGGCTAGCCTTAGAGCTTCCCGTTCATCAACAGTAAGGCTAACCTCTTCAAGCTTGAACATCGGAATACCCCTGGGTTTAAAATAGTTGACGTTCGGATTAAATTTGACGATTCGATTCTTTTTGAGTCGCCCCATAGTATCCTGACTTTTAGTAAAAATTAATATCTTTTAAAAAAGTATCAACCTGTGCGGTTAATTTTTACCCATTGCTGTATCTATAGCTTTGCAGCTTAGAGAGATTAACTATCCGATAAACTGGAAATTTTCAATCAATTCATAAATCTGTAGAGCAATAAACAGTGGTGCAGGCATTCACACAGACTCCACTTCCATAATTTTATTTTAAATCTTTTATCCTCGATTCAATCTCTTCCATATGCTTTTTAAGATCTTCGGACTGCTGTTTTAGAAGCTTCAATTCGTCTTCCCTGGATAAAACGCCTTCACTTTTTTGAAATAAAACATCCTGTCCGGGCATACCTGTTTCGTATCCGCCTCCTATTCCTGAACCGCCGCGACCGCCCATGCCCATACCACCACCACCACCCATACCCCTGCCACCACCGCCCTTTCCTCTACCACCCCCCATGCCCATACATCTACCGCCACCCCCCATGCCTCTACCTCCAGAAGCTTGCTGGCCTTGAGTTCTTGCTATATCAACTTTTGGAGATGCATCCGGTTTTGTGGAGGAAGCAGAATCTTCAAGCGGAACAAGAGTGTCGTTTTTAAATTTTTCTACTACATCTTTTATTATCCCTGACTGCCCCGTAATAATTTTTATTCCAGCAGCGGAGAGGGCATCCGTTGCATTGGGGCCGCAATTGCCGGTGATTACCATTTTAGAACCTTTAGAGGCGACGAAACTGGCCGTTTGTATTCCTGCGCCGCCGGTTAACGCAATATTTTCATTTTCAAAAACCTCAAAACTCATATCATCAGTCTCTACAATCACAAGATACGTGCATCTCCCAAAGCGTGGATCTATCTGTGAATCAAGATTATTTCCTGATGAACTTACAGCAATTTTCATTGTATTATCTCCTTACTACAGCTATGTCTAATTAATTATTTATATGAGCATTTATAGCTCAGTTATTGCTGAAATTAGAACCATGCCTTATTTGTTAATCATTATCATTTAACATACCCATCAGCTCATCTGCTCTTTGATACTCCACCACTTTAATATCCACCGACCTGACTCCCTCTACTTTTTTTACTGTTTTTTTTATATCAGAAGCGAGTTTGAATGCTCTCGGACAAATTGGAGAAAGGGGTCTAAAGATAAAACTTACCATCCCATCATCAGAAGCAGAGATATTCTCCACCAACTTCTTGCTGACAATATCCATATCTGAGCCTGGAGTATTTATTTTTCGTAATGCATTTTCTATATTTTTTTTTATCACCATTTTGATTTGCGCCTGGCCATAAGTGTAAATTTTCTAAAAAAATTTTTATATCCCGTTACATAAATAATTTGGGCTTGGTTTTATTTTGGGCCACTTTTAATAAAACGGCAAATTTTATACCATATCCGTTAAATAAATATGTTATTATTTTTTCCGAAAACTCAAGGAATATCTATTTGAGAATATATACATCTGGATAATCCATAAGCTTCAAAGTTACGGTAATAACACCCGCAACTGCCTGGACATTGTGGATAACAATCAGGCTATTGCTTTTATTTAATTCCTCCATCATGGGTTTCGAAAACATATCGCTGTAATCAACATGATTGGCACCTTTGATATGATTTTTTTTATATTTTGATTTGTCGCGGAAATCAACAAAAGTGTAATTTTTTAGCTTTTTTGCATCTTTTTCGGTGATAAGTAATGCACCGAAATCAATCTTATTTACATCAATTAAATCATTAAGAAGTTTCAATCTGCCTTCTGTCGAGTACCCTGCTTTTTCCCAGGCTTTAATACCATCCCGCATCCAGTATACATTTTTATAACCATTTGCAACCGCCAACCTGGCGGCGTGGTAGGATTTCCATCATGTACTTGACGCACAATAGGTCATAATGGGGGTATTCTTGTCTTTTGGAAGCTGTGATATATCTAAGTCAACTTTGTTTAATGGCATATCAATGTGTTTATGATCCTTTGGAACCAGACACGTTATGTGTATTGTGCCGGGAGGATGACCTTTCATGAAATCAGTCGTGTGACTGTGGCATGCAACCACTGTTACGCCATCTTTAAAAAGTTTTTTTGCTTCTTCCAGGCTTACTGCTTTAAACCCATCCCCTCCTTTTTTAGGAGCAGGCACCTTGGCCGCAAACCCGAACGTTGAAGATCCAATTATAAACAATAATGATAGAATGAAAATCGAAATTTTTTTATGCATTGCTAAATTCCTTTTCCTTTTAATATTTTTATAAAAACAGGTACTGTTCATTAGAACAGTGTACTTGTATTCACCTCTCTTTGGGCTTGTGTCAAATTTTAAAATCGGGTAATAGATTTGACAATCTATATCTCCATTATCGAGTAAAAATCTTTTTTCAAAAGTAAAGGTTTAGTTAATTTTATGAGCATATACTCATTATTTATAAAAATAGAACCTTTTCCCCTTGTTGTCAAGATATTTTTCTATAATATATATAGAAGAATATTTTATTTTGATCATTTGATCATATTTATCCTTGACATGTGGATATTCAAGGTTTATGTTATAGTCAAAAGCTCATATACATAAGGAAAAATTATGCCAAGACCAAAAAAAATGAGATTTGTAGCAGGATATCCTTCAATAAATCGATTTGTGCCCCAGGGAATGCCGCAAACTGGTGAGGTTACCCTGTCTGTGGAAGGACTTGAGGCGATACGGCTTAGCGATTTTGAACATCTTGATCAGGAAACCGCTGCAAAAATAATGAAGGTTTCACGTCAAACATACGGAAGAATTTTAGGGGAAGCCCGTGGTATTGTCTCCGATGCACTCGTAACAGGGAAAGCGCTGAATATTGACGGAGGGACATATGAGATGCACGGGCTTCATATGAGACACAGGAAAAGAGGAAGAGGAAGGAGGTGATTTATATGCCAAGAGGTGATAAAACAGGCCCGGCCGGACAAGGGCCAAACACAGGCAGAGGCAGGGGCGGCTGCAGCCAGGGAAACGGTTCTCAGGTAAAAAGAGGCGGTGGATCAGGGCTGGGCAGAGGTAAGGGACGCGGTTCTGCAGGCCAGGGACGCGGAGGTAACCGGTAATGCAGTTAATTAAATTAAATAAAATAATTTTTAAAAGGAGGTGATATAGATGCCTGGTTTAGACGGAAGAGGTCCCGTGGGAGGCGGTCCCATGACCGGAGGCGGAAGAGGTTATTGCAACTCCTCCAATACCGGATATGGAACTATCCCTAACAGAGGATTTAATTACGGCAGAGGTTTGGGATTCAGGCGCGGTTTCGGCTCTGGTCCTTTTGGGGGACGGGGTTCCAACAGAAATTACGGAAACAACGGCCCTGTTTATGCTCAACCTTATCCACTTGATGAAACAAGCGATCTTGATATTCTCAAAGCGGATGCAAATAATTTGACATCTGCTCTCGATGAAATTAATAAAAGGATAGAGGCACTGGAAAAAGCCTTATAAATAATGCCCACCCATCGAATGATTTTTATTGGTGGGTGGGGATTATACCTCTGCAGAAGTCTGCGAAAGAAAAATAATAATAAGCTTTGAAACTGTGAACGCTTACAATAGTTGGTTATAAATTTTAAAATGAAAATTACTATTATTTATGATAATCAAGCATGGGATAAAAACCTCGAACCGGATTGGGGTTTTGCCTGTTTAATAGAGGCATATGGGAAAAAGATACTCTTTGATACAGGTGCAAAGGATTATATTTTTCATGAAAACATGAAAAAATTAAAAATTGACCCTCTTGGCATCAATGAAGTTTTTATCTCACACTACCATTGGGACCATATCGGTGGTCTTTTAAGTTTTATCGAATTAAATCCCGTCAAAGTATATATACCACATTCTCTAAGCATCAAAAAGCCGGATAAAAATATTATTAGTGTAAAAAAACAATTAAAAATTCATGAAAATATTTTTTCAACAGGGGAACTAAAAGGTATTGAACAATCACTTGTAATCAGGCAGAATAATGATGTAATTGTAATCACAGGATGCTCCCATCCGGGTGTTGCTGAAATTTTACGGGCCGCCTCGGAATTCGGCAGGGTCAAAGCCCTTATAGGAGGCTTGCACGGCTTTAATAATTTTGGTTTAATTGATAACCTTGAAATAATTTGTCCTGTCCACTGCACCCAGTATATTGAGGAGATAAAAAAATTTTATCCTGAAAAATATATAGAAGGAGGCGCTGGCAAAGTAATCGAAATTTAACTGTGCACAAGGTTTAGGCTATAGATGTTCAGATAATTAAGTTTGGACTTGGTTATAATTTTACCATAACTCAGCTATGACAAAGGATAACTTAAATTAAATTTTCCTCCAGCAAAGATGGAGGGTTTATATCAATAATAGGGAGATTAAAATTATGAAAATAGCAGTCACATCATCAGGCAAAAGCCTTAATTCGGAAATCGATCCTCGTTTTGGAAGAGCAAAATATTTTATCATCGTAGATCCAGACAGCATGGAGTATGAAGTTGTTGAAAACAAACAAAATATTAACCTTCCCCAGGGGGCAGGGATACAGGCCGGAAAAATAATTGCCAACAACAATGTGGCCGCTGTCATCACCGGCAACTGTGGACCAAAGGCTTTTAAGGTATTAAAAGAAGCAAACATCAAAATTATTATTGGGAATAAAGGAACGGTAAGCGAGGCAGTATCATTATATAAAAACGGCAAACTCAAAGAAACCGATGGGGCAAATGTTGAAGGCCACTGGGTTTAAAAAGCTACAGGCCGTCACATAAATAATTTCAGCAAGCGACTGAGCTATAATAAAATTTAAAAACCTCTGGAACTCGCTACGCTCAAACAGCCAGAGCTTTTTAAATTTCACCGTAGCTCGGCTCTAAGGGTTCGCTCAAAAATAAATTAACAATTTTAAGTATTGAGGCGCTTGGCTGGCAAGGCACGAAAACGCAGGAATATGAAGATATTCCTGTGCTTTC
>JAUVKE010000127.1 GCA_030592105.1 Desulfobacteraceae bacterium | reverse complement strand
TTTAAATTATTAAGGATCGTAAATGAAATTACTTGAACGAAATTGTTTGTCTTTTTGTCCATCTACTGCGTTACATCAAAGGCCGAATACATCAAGTATTCAACCTTTAATGCGCCTTGTATATGAACCAAAATCCTTCACAATTTTTGTTCAATTTATATAATTTCCGATCCTAAGGTTGATTTTAATTCCAATAGAGCCCGGGATCTGGCCAGGGTTCTATTGGAATTTTTTTTATAAACCAAAATTTTTCGTATCAACCCAGTCCATTTTAAGAATAGACCAGAAATCGATTGCAAGCCTCTTTATCACATATTCATATGGGAGCCATCCATACCCGTCATCACCCCACCCTGATCCCCAGGAATTTCTGATAAAAAGGGCACCTGTGCTCTGCTGGTTATACTTTGTATTTGTAATCTTCTTGTTATCGTCATAACCAACCGCAACAACAGCATGGCCCCACTCTGCATTTTCATCCGACCCCGGAACCGGAATCCCTCCTTTGATATCTGAATCGGCAAATGAGTTAAACCCATAAAAACCGAACATGGATGGAATCCCTGCTGCAATATAGTTTTTAACACTTTTCAGAAGATTATCAGAAGTCGTATTTGCGCTTAAAGGATCATGGCAGAAATATCTAACAGCTTCATAATTATCTGCAACAGCATATACAAAGGAAGAGGGCTCTTTATCAAACTTCGACGTATCATCAGTATATGGCCAGTATTTTTCAGGGGGAACCCCGCATAAAGCCACGGCTGCCATGGCTTTTTTCAACCATGCCCCTGTATCACCGGTTACTTTCATAAGATTACGTGTGGTTTTATACACAAAGAGCCTGGAACCGTCTATGTGCTTATTATGCGCTCTTTTTTCACAATATTCAACAATTCCAACAGCTGCCTGGGCTGTGCATGACCCGATGGCTCCCTGGTTTTCCACAGGGGAACACCATTTTTTCAGGTTTTTCTGATCAGGGAACGTCCGACCTATACGATCGCCTTGAAAAATTTTTTTTGCAATTTTACTAATTCCAGGCTCATTCTCGGTAAAATCACGCATACCAGGCAAGGGGGGGAGCCATCCTGTTGTAACAATTTCATTTGTTTCCGGCAGTATAATTTTTTTCATGTAAAACATTATAGATCCTCCTTTTTTTCAGGTTTAAACGATAATATTTTTTGCCTTTTAATCCGTATTTTGACTTTATTATTTTTTCCCCTTTATATATACAAGTACGAAGAATCTGATATTTTCTTACACTTGAATCCTGGATAATAATGCGTAACTATTCAGATGCGCTGATTTAAGACACGCAACAGGTATGCATATCAGCTGGATAGTTACAATAATGCTATCATTGTTCATTGTGAATCATACTGTAATTTTCGGGTTTGGTTCTGACTTGAGCCATCAGATGTCAGTATATTGTAAAAATTAGAACCAAGCCCTAATTTTTATATATAAATATTAACTGGAAATATAATAAACACTTGTATATAAGGGATCAGGTGATGTATTCTCCGGTTAATTATTCACTGATAACAATCAAACATCTTTTTAACAACAAAAAAATAAAAGGGGGTACAACTAAAAAATATCCTAGGATGAAGACTATTTTTTTACTTCGTTTTTATCATACAATTTCTCTACTCATGCTTGAATGTCAGCCCTCTTTTTCCTTTTCTTTTAGTTTTTTATATTCCTTTACCGCAGGCCCTGTGATAAATTTTAAAATCGAGTAATTGTCTGAAAATTTATAGCTCCTATTCTAAATTCCTTAAAATTATGTTTAGTATAAGTTTATTTACCTGGTAACTTAAAATACAAAGCTATTTTTAAAAAAAGGGAGGAATGCTCATGATGATTAAATACAAACTGGGACTTACAATAATCGGGATGTCTTCAATTATAATCGGCATGTTTCTTATTACCTGGTGGGTGACAGCAAAACAAAAAAACGATGGCCTGTTTATAAATATTGCGGGGAGACAGAGAATGCTGTCACAACAAATAACTAAAGAGCTATTGCTGCTTCAAACAGAAAGGAGCAAGACCGGAAAAGCCGGTCATGAACTGACTGAAAAAGTCCAGAACAGCATAAAAATATTTGATATGACGCTAACGGCGCTGCAGAATTCCGGAGATGCTCCTATATCCACTGATCTCAAAAGTACAAAATACAAAAAATGCCCAAAGGCCAGGGAACCGGCTTATTCCCAGATTAAAAAAGTCGACAAAATATGGAAAGAATTTTCCGGGCATGCTGATGCAGTTTTGAAAAATAAAGAAACGTCTGATAAAAATTTAAACTGGATTATAGAAAACAATTCTTTACTCCTTGAAGAGATGAATACCGCAGTTGTTATGATGCAAAAACAGTCGGAAAAAAGGGTAAGTATCCTTTTAAACAGCCAGTTTGCTGGAATATTTGTCGGGGTATGCTGTATGATATTTGCCATCATAACGGTATCTTCCATTGTAAAAAGAATGGACAGAGTAAAAGATTTCTCCACTGAGCTGGGAGCAGGAAATTTTACTGTAACATCCGGTATAGAAAGCAAGGATGAACTGGGCATTATCGGTAGGGTTCTTGATGAAATGACTAAAAAATTAAACGGTATGATTACAGGCATAAGTGGTAATGCAGAAAATCTTAATAACTCATCAACGAATCTTTTCTCCATTTCCGGCCAGGTTTTAACAGGTGCGGAAGAGGTCGCGGGAAGGGCAAATACAGTTTCGGTTGCAGCAGAAGAGATGAGTTCCAACATGAATTCTGTGGCCGCTGCTGCGGAAGAGGCATCAACCAATATCGGCATAGTGGCTACATCGGCTGAAGAGCTGACTTCCGTGATCAATGAGATTGCCCAAAACACAGAAAAAGCACGGGTTGTAACCGGTGAAGCTGTATCCGAAGCCGCAAAAACCTCTGAAAAAGTTGATGAACTCGGCAGGGCAGCCAATGAAATAGGCAAAGTTACTGAAACCATAACAGAAATTTCAGAACAGACAAATCTTTTGGCTCTAAATGCCACCATTGAAGCTGCCCGGGCAGGTGAGGCTGGCAAAGGTTTTGCCGTGGTGGCAAACGAAATAAAAGATCTTGCAAAACAGACAGCAGATGCAACAGGAGAGATAAGAAAAAAAATTGAAGGTATTCAAACTTCAACCAAAGGGACCGTCACACATATTAAGCAGATTACAAAGGTTATCAATAATGTAAACGAAATTGTTGCCACAATTGCCACGGCAGTGGAGGAACAGTCGGCGACCACCAGAGAGATTGCCGATAACGTTACCCAGGCTTCCCAGGGGCTTGCTGAAGTAACAGAGAACGTGGCGCAAAGTTCCACTGTTGCAAATGAAATAGCAAAGGATATTGCAGATGTTAACCAGACCTCAGGTAAGATGTCCAACACCAGTTCCCAGGTGAATGCAAGCGCTGAAGAACTGAGCAAAGAGGCGGAGAAGTTAATGGGGATGGTGGGACAATTTCAGGTTAAGTAATTAAATTTTTCAGCATGGACTTTTATTTTTGCAACTATTCAGCTGTGCTGATTTTAAGCATGCTTCAGGTATGATATGTGAGTTTTTCATAATTTAATCAGATTATACCTGAAGCTATACATATCAGCTGAATAATTACTTATTTTTTTAATTGTTTTCTGATTTTCTATTTGATACTTTAGTATCCTTAGTGGCGTATATTTTTTTATATACTCACTATTTTTAGCACCTGATAATCTATATAGAATCATATTCTGCGCAATTTTTGTTTAATTAATCAAATCCGGAGTTCCTGAAAATTATTATGAAAGTACCATTATTAGACCTTAAGCTTCAATACAAAACAATAAAAAAAGAAATCCTGAAAGTTACTCATGATATTTTTGAAAGCCAGTATTTTATTCTTGGTCCCCATGTGGAGACCCTGGAAAAAGATATAGCCAGATATTGCGGTACAAAACATGCTGTTGGAGTTTCCTCCGGCACCGACGCTTTAATAATATCTCTTATGGCTGCGGGTATAGGAGATGGGGACATTGTTATCACCAGCCCCTATACTTTTTTTGCCACAGCAGGTTCCATATGCAGGGTGGGGGCAAAACCTGTTTTTGCAGATATCGATCCTAAAACCTGTAATATTGACCCGAAAAGTATAAGCAGGGTTCTTGATGCCTTGAGCAGCAAGGAAAAAAAGAGGTTAAAGGGAATAATCCCTGTACACCTGTATGGCCAGTCTGCAGAGATGGATACTGTTCTTGATTTTGCAAAGGATTATAATCTTGTTGTAATAGAGGATGCTGCCCAGGCAATGGGGTCTGAGTATGGAAAAAAACGTGCAGGCTCCATGGGGGATTTTGGATGTTTTTCTTTTTTCCCGTCAAAAAATTTAGGTGCCTTTGGAGACGGAGGGATGGTAACAACAGATTCGGATGAGTTTAATCATAACCTGCAAATTCTCAGAAATCACGGAGCAGAGCCAAAGTATTATCATAAAATTGTAGGGGGAAATTTCAGACTCGATGCCCTCCAGGCGGCAATTGTCTCTGTTAAACTCAAATATCTTGATTCATGGACAAAGGGACGCCGGGAAAATGCGTTAAAATACAGGGAACTTATCACAGCCGCAGGCCTTGACAAATTTCTCCTCCTTCCTGAAGAGAGGCAGACCCGCCATATTTACAATCAGTTTGTAATAAATTTAATTGAAAAACGGGATGAACTCCGCCTGTTTTTACAGGAATCAGGAATAGGAACAGAAATATATTACCCGGTTCCTTTACATCTTCAGGAATGTTTCAAAGGGCTGGGATATAAAAAAGGTGATTTTCCTGTGGCCGAATATGCAGCAGAACATACACTTGCGCTTCCTGTATATTCTGAATTATCGGATGATCAAATAGAATATGTTGTGGATAAAATCAGCGCGTTTTATATGTAACACGATTTTTTTTACGCCATATTTTTGGACTTATGTATTTGTCTCCAAGGGACCATATTCCCCTGTGATATTTTTTTGCCCTTTTTTCTGCTCTTAAATATTGACGCACGTCAAAACCTTTGGGTAATCTTTTTCTATTATACACCTCGGCCAGGCCGGCCTTTACCATTTCAAAGCCCAGGTTTGCGTTTCCCACAAAAACCTCTGCAAGCTGCCGGTTGTAGCGATCAGTACCATAGCTTTTTATGGCAACTGTTTTCCCTTTTATCATTTTTTTCAGGTATTTCCCGGCTTCTTTGCCAAAGGGCTGTCCCTTTTTCCCCTTTTTCCCTGTTTCAGGAGCATCAATCCCTATAATTCTGATTCCAATTTTTATTTTTTTATATGATGCTATGAAACTGTCCCCGTCAAAAACTCTTATTACTTTAAAAAATTCGGGCTTCTCCCCGTGGCCGTACCCTCCTTTCCAGAGCAATGGGGGATTCGCTTTTTCTTTAATCAGACCTTTTTCGATCCGTGCAACATCTTTTTTCTGATAACCAACAATGGAGCCGTATTGAAAACATTTTATCAATCCATCTTCTTCCCAGGCTCTTACATTTTTAATTTCATTGCCATTTTTTAAAAAAACTGTATCTGCACAAACAGAAAACAAGGGAAAAAGCAAAAATATGAGTAAAAAAAAATATTTATCAATCCGAATAATCATAGTCTGATAGGGGTTCAAAAAAAACCCCTGACTCCCGGGCAAAAACCTGGAAATCAGGGGGAAGTATTAACAGAATAAATTATTTATATGACGGCCTATAGTCTTATACCGCCAGACACATCAATGGTAATTCCTGTAATCATATCATTTTCAACAATATATTCAGCTGTATGGGCTATTTCTTCAGGTTCTCCCATCCGTCCTATGGGGATCATTTTCTTGAATTTTTCCAAAGCAGCTGGATTCATATCCTGCAAAACCATGGGTGTCGCAATAAAGCCCGGGGCTATTGCAGCAGATCTGATTTTATAGCGTGCCAGCTCCTTTGACCATACCACGGCCAAAGCTGCAACTGCGGCCTTTGCAGCACTGTAATTGGTTTGTCCGGCATTACCGTGCCTGGCGATTGAGGATATGGGGATAATCACGCCGCCATTACCGCAATTTACCATCTGTACGGCTGCTTCTCTTCCTGAAAGGAATACGCCGGTTAAGTTTACATCTATAATTGCCTGCCACTGGGCAAGGGTCATCTTGCTTACAACCTGCTGGGTCTTTCTGTCTGCTTTTACAAGAAGTCCATCCCGAAGAATACCTGCATTTAATACTGCAACATCAAGCCGTCCTGTTTCATCAACGATCTTTTTCATCAAACTTTCCACCTGCTCTTCCTTAGATACATCACAGGGGATCCCGATGGCTTTACCGCCTTTTTCTTCGATTTTTTTAACAGCCTCTTCAATACCAGGTCCAGGAATATCAGATATAACAGCAGTTGCACCTTTGGATGCAAAAAGTTCTGCCATGGCAAATCCTATTCCTCTGGCACTTCCTGTGACAACTGCAGTTTTTCCATTTAAATCCATCTATATTCTCCTTTATTAAACAAAATATATTAAAAAACCAGCCCTAAAAAATATTTTAAGAGCTTATATAGATTATCAAACAATTAATTTCACAAGGATAGAGCGAAGAGACAATATTAATCGTATCTCTCCCACCAATACCAGAGTGAAATTATTTATGTGACGGTCTATACCTATCCAAACAGGCAAATAATAAGTATAAATATATCTTATTTAATATATTATCAATTTTTTTTTTCAATACTCACAAAAAATACCGGGAGACTATACAGCGCTGCTTCCCCCATCCACCATAATTGTTTGACCCGTAATAAACGACGCACCTTCAGAACATAAAAAGAGCGTCGGATGTACAACTTCCATTGGATCTGCTATTTTTCCAAGGGGAACAGCTTTTAAAATCTGTTCACACATCTTTTTATTGGACCAGAAGGGCTTGCTGAAATCTGTTTTTACCATGGATGGCGCAACAGCATTGACCTGAATATTAAAAGGTGCAAGCTCAAGGGCCAGCACCTTTGTCATCATCTCGATTCCGGCTTTTGCAATGCCGTATATCCCCATCGCGGGCGCCGCCCGTTTAGCTGCCAGGGAAGATATTGTAACAATTTTTCCTTTTTTTTGCT
>JAUVKE010000531.1 GCA_030592105.1 Desulfobacteraceae bacterium | reverse complement strand
GGGATTAAACTTGGTCTTGATGTTATCGGAAACATTTTAACCGGCCTCGGGAACCCACAGAAAAAATTTTTGTGCCTGCATATTGCCGGAACTAACGGCAAAGGTTCAATTGCAGCATCCCTTTCTTCAATCCTTTCTGAATCAGGATTTAAAGTCGGTCTTTATACATCTCCGCACCTTGTCAGTTTTAATGAAAGGATCTGCATTAATAACAATCCTGTTTCAGACAATGATATTCTGGAAGCATATCAAGCAGTATTAAGCGTTCTCTCCAGTGGTCGGGAACCTACTTTTTTTGAATTTGCAACTGCCATGGCCTTATATCTGTTCAACAGGCAAAAAGTAGACTGGGCTGTTATTGAAACAGGGATGGGTGGAAGACTCGATGCAACAAATATTATCAATCCGGAAATTTCCATAATCTCTAATATATCTGTAGAACATCAAAAATATCTTGGCAGGAGATTATCGCAAATAGCTTTTGAAAAAGGGGGGATTATAAAAAAAAATTCTCCTGTTATAACAGGTGCAAAACAAAAAATTGCGGTTTCAGTTTTAAAAGATATTGCTGAAAAACAATCTGCGCCTTTTTATTGTTCCGGAAAAGATTTTTATACACGATTATATAAAAATAAAAAATTCACATATTTCGGGATCAGCAGCACCTGGCGGAATCTGCAAACAGCTTTAATCGGAAAGCATCAGGTTAAGAATGCGGCTCTTGTCCTTGCAGCATGTGAATTATTAAATCAAAGAGGAACAGATATTCCGCTGCAATCTATCAGAGATGGCCTGCTTAAAACAAGATGGCCAGGAAGACTTGAAAAAGTTTCTGATTCTCCGGTTATAATTCTGGATGGGGCACATAACCTCGCTGCAGTACGAAGGCTTGCAGATTTTTTAATGCAGAATCTTGATAAACGTAAAACAACTCTTATTCTTGGAATTCTTGATGATAAACCTTATTCTGCAATGCTCAATTCTCTTCTTCCTCTTTGCAGCAGAGTAATCCTGACCAGTCCAAAGATAAACAGGGTCATAAATCCTGAAAAACTTTATTCTGTAGCTGAAAAAATAGTTAAAAATATATTAATTATTCATGATGTTGACAAAGCTGTTTCCTATGCTGTAAAAACAGCATCTCCTGATGAAGCAATCTGTATTGCCGGTTCACTTTATGTCGTCGGCGAAGCAAGAAGAGCTCTTGGGTTGCCCGGGAAGGACTGAAAAGATGAACATCGAACTGGGAAAAGATGAACATCGAACCGGGAGAAGATGAACATCGAACATCGAACGCCCAACATCGAACGTTGAATGGGAAAAGATGAAGAAAAACTGCTTGAGTATTCAACGCGAATTATAAAGATTGTTGAACAGCTGAAAAGAAAGTAAAATAGTAGTTGGATGTTCGGTGTTTCATTCGATGTTGGACGTTCATTTTTTTATGCGACTGTGAACGTTTACAAAATAACTTAGCACTTATGGGTGCTTGGAACAGCCTCAATAAAATTATACCTCCTTTATAGAGGCAAGCCCCAATATTTTTATCAAATGCGCATCTGCCTTCTTCCCTGCTTCAGCTCAGG
>JAUVKE010000071.1 GCA_030592105.1 Desulfobacteraceae bacterium | reverse complement strand
CTGAAATATCAAATGGTATTTCTTCCATACCCTTAATCAAAGGGCCCCTTGTCGACTATATCTATGTGGTGGATGAAGAGGAATTCTTTGACAAAGAACAAATTCTGGAAGAAAGAAAACATGGAAAATGGATATGGGTAATACTAGATGGAATTGTTGAAATTTTCAAAGAAACAGAGACAGAAAAAGCTAAAATAATATGCAGAATAGGAAATGGTGCCTTTGTGGGAAGCCTCTTATCTCTTTTAACCCGGGGACATTTCCGTGGCGCATCCGCTGTTGCCGTGGGAAAGGTTGTTTTGGGCGTACTGGATTCCCAGCGGCTTTCAACGGAATATGCATGTGCAGGATCTGATTTCAGGCAAATTATCAAAAGCTTTGAAAGACGATTAAAACAGGTCACTGAAAAATTGTTCAAGAATGATGAAAACGACATTCTCCTTAACAAAGATATAAATATTGATGAGCCTTTGATGAATCAGGGTGATGAAGATAATTCACTCTATTTAATAACACAAGGGGAAGCTTTTGTTGTCAGAAAAAAAGATAAAAAAAACATTTTACTGGCAACACTTTATGAAGGGGATTTTATCGGGAGGGTTCCATTTTTCAATATACCCCATGAACCTTCTTCAGCCTCTGTTTTTGGTACAAAAAATTTAATTACAAAAAAAATGGACGCAATTTCTCTGAGAAAAGAATATAATCAGATTTCATCAACTTTCAAGAATATCCTGGAACATACAGGCAATTGCATATCGGTTACCACAAAGATGATTTACAAAGCATAGCCTGGATATTATTAATGCCTTATGGGCACCTTGCAAAATAGCCTTTTCACCTGAAAATTCTAATTTTTCAAGGCACCCTTATACCGTTAATGGAATAAAAGATGCCAAAAGACAAAAGAGAGATGGAAAGAATCGAATCCTGCAATTTATCACACTTTTCGTCTAATGATGATACCACAAGCCAACAGGGAATGGGAAGGACATTAAACCTTTCCCAAGGCGGAATCCTTCTGGAAACATCTTACCCAATTGAGTTAAAAAAAAAAATATCTTTGGCAATTGGCATAGAGGACGATCTGATTGAAATAACAGGGGAAGTTATACATACAATAAAAGAAGCTAATGACAAGTTCAAAAGCGGAATAAAATTTATTAAAATCGAGCCAGCATCATCCCAGATTTTAAATATATTTATCAAATTTATTAAAGATGCGTAAAGAGTGAAAAATCTATAAAATTTTTCTATTCACCATTCAAAATTTATCATTTTACATAAGGGCTCGCGCAAAAATAACTTTACATTTTGCTAACTTATTTTTATGCGAACCCTAAACAGGACTATCCAATGAACAATGCAGTATTTGAAACAGATTTTCAAGACTTAAACCTTTTAAAACGTGGTAAGGTCAGAGATATTTATGACCTCGGGGATTGTCTGCTCATGGTTGTAACAGACAGAATCTCTGCCTTTGATCTTATTATGCCCGAGCCTGTTTGTGGAAAAGGTAAAATCTTAACGGAAATTTCTCTATTCTGGTTCCGCATGATGGAATCAATTGTGAAAAATCATCTTATTACCAGCAATGTGGACGACTATCCAGTTGTTTGTGCTCCTTACAGGAACATTTTAAAGGGAAGAAGCATGCTTGTAAAAAAAGCCAGGCCATTTCCCATTGAATGTGTCGTTAGGGGCTACATATCAGGCTCCGGCTGGAATTCTTATATTGAGTCAGGGAGTATATGCGGCATTAAACTACCAGACGGACTAAAAGAATCTGAAAGACTTCCCGAAACGATTTTCACGCCATCAACCAAGGAAGAGATGGGGACGCATGATATGAATATAAATTTTGCCGCTGCCAGCGAGATTATAGGGGAGACTTCTGCCAGCAGACTTAAAGAGCTTAGCCTGAAAATATACAAAAAAGCGGTGAAAATAGCTGATACAAAAGGTATTATTATTGCTGATACAAAGTTTGAATTCGGTCTTGTAGATGATGAGATTATCTTAATAGACGAAATTCTCACCCCTGATTCATCCAGGTTCTGGCCTAAAAAGTCCTACATGCCCGGCGGCCCCCAACTGAGCTTTGACAAACAGTATATAAGGGACTATCTAATATCAATCAACTGGGATAAAAATCCTCCAGCACCTTCTTTGCCTGATAATGTTATTCAAAATACATTAAAAAAATATCAAGAAGTATTGCAGTTGCTGTCAGATTAAAAATAATTTTTGCATAATATGGAAATAGAGAAAAAAAAAATATCCCTTTCATCCATCAACCAGATGGATGATACCTTTAAAATTACCACCCAAACAGATGTTCGGGAACTTGTCTGCTCGATTAAAGAATTAGGAGTAATAAATCCCCCCCTGGTCAAAAAACAAGCGGAAATGTTTATCATTATCAGCGGTTTTCGGAGAATTGCAGCATGTTCCCACCTTGGTTCTTCTTATATTGCTGTAAGGATAGCTGATCCGAAAACCACGGAACTTGACAATGTTAAAGTTGCAATCGCTGAAAATTCGTTGCAGCGTCCCTTGAATCTCATGGAACAATCCAAGTGCTGCAGCATGCTTGCAGCATATTATAGCAATGATAAAGAATTAGCTGTTGCGGCATTTAATCTTGGATTGCCTGGCAATCCCCACCTGTTTAATAAAATCAAAAATATATTCATACTCCCTGATTTTATTAAACAATCTGTTTTAAATAATACCATATCACTCTCCATGGCCATGGAGCTTGGGGTATTGGAAGAAAATATTGGAATAGAATTCGCAAAACTCTTTGAACATTTGGGTTTGAGCCTTAATAAGCAAAAGCAATTTCTTGAATATGTCAAAGAGATTGCAATCATTGGAGATATTTCGATCCTTGAAGTACTTTTTGCAGATCATTTAAGAAATATCTTAAAAAACGATGACTTAACCAAAAATCAAAAAGCTCAAAATATACGCACTTATTTAAAAGGGAGACGTTTTCCGGCAATAACAAAGGGGGAAAAAGAATATCAAGAAATTGTAAAAAGTTTAAAAATGGGAAATGGGATAAGGCTTGTCCCCCCAAAAAATTTTGAGAGCACAAGTTACACTTTTTCTTTAACGTTCAGCAGTATTGAAGAAATTGTTGAATTAAAAAAAAAATTGGATGAAATCAGCCGGTCAATAAAATTCAAAAACCTTTTTCAAATATACAGCAACCCGGGCAAAGCATAAAAATTAGTTTACCCGGATGTCTGCTTAGTCTGTGTCCATTCAGGAATAAACATTAGTTTTATGTCAGGCCTGTACTATTCAATAACCACCAGCACCTGATTTGTGTCTACCTTATTCTGTTCCGACACTTTAACCTCTTTAACGGTTCCGGCAGCTGGAGCACAGATAGGATTCTCCATTTTCATGGATTCAAGAATCACAACTTCATCATCAGCTTTAACCGAATCTCCCGGTTTAACTAAAATTTCAATAACAGTCCCTGGCATTGGAGCAACTATATCTTGAGCCATTTGATTCTCCTTTTTATAAATTCAGATTTAACATATAAAAATTTAGTGTACAATAGTATCATATATTTCCACTGTAACCATGTAATAAAGTATCATTTATATGACTGAAAACTCATTATCTGTCAAGATATAAAGTAAAAAAATATATTAACAAGAGATTCTGTTGACAAATATATTTTTATACTGTTTATTCATACCACCTTGTTCTTATGTATGGGCTTTAAGCTAAGGATTCGCTCAAAAATAAATCAGCAATTTTAAGTGTTGAGGCGCCAGGCTGGCAAGGCACGAAAGCTTATGAGATATCAAGTTCTGAGCTTTCGGAACCCAGCCAGACAGGTATGAGCTGTTTAAAACTTTAAAATTGTTTGAACAATGCTGCATCGCGCATAGATTCATCTTTATCATATTTTAATAATTTGATTTATTCTTCTTGACTTTTACATGAAAACATTACTATATTATCCGTTTATAGTTTTTCAACCTTTTATTTCTTTTTTAAAAGGTCTCTTTTTAATATGAGGGTTTATAAGGGAGCATTTAAAAAAAATTAAAATATAGACCGGTATATAAATAATTTTACTAATACCCTAACTTATTGGAAAGCTGCTTTTTAAGGATATAAATGTTTGATAATCTTAGTGATAAGCTAAATAACATATTCAAAAAACTAAAAGGTCACGGTAAATTAACAGAAAAAAATATCGAGGAGGGATTAAAAGAAGTAAGAATGGCTCTCCTTGAAGCCGACGTGAACTATAAGGTGGTTAAAAAGTTTATCATTGAGGTAAAGGGTCGCGCCCTTGGGCAGGAGGTTATGACCAGCCTCACTCCCGGACATCAGGTTATCAAAATAGTCAATGATGAACTTACCCAACTCATGGGCAATACCCATAGCGATTTAAACCTCTCAGGGGCAAAGCCAGCCCCGATTATGCTCGTGGGCCTTCAAGGCTCAGGAAAAACAACCACAGCAGGAAAACTCGCGCTTTTATTAAGAAAACAAGGAAAAAAGCCCTACCTTGTTCCGGCGGATGTTTATAGACCGGCGGCCATAGATCAGCTGGAAACAATTGGGAAGCAATTGTCTATTCCGGTATTTTCTTCCAACACCCGGATGGATCCTGTACAAATTTGCCGAGAGGCCATGCTTTCAGCGCAAAAAGCCGGGCATGATGTTCTTCTCCTTGATACTGCAGGGCGGCTTCATGTTGATGAAAAATTAATGGATGAGCTTTGCAGAATTAAAAAAACAGTTCATCCGTCCGACATACTTTTTGTTGCAGATGCCATGACGGGCCAGGATGCCATAAATGTTGCCAAATCCTTTAACAGTGCCCTTGATATTGGAGGCGTGATCCTGACAAAAATGGATGGAGATGCCCGCGGGGGGGCTGCGCTTTCCATAAAGGCTGTTACGGATAAACCGATAAAATTTATTGGTGTTGGCGAAAAGCTAAGCGATATTGAACCATTTCATCCGGAAAGGATGTCCTCCAGAATACTGGGCATGGGAGATGTCCTGACGTTTATTGAAAAAGCACAATCAGTTGTTGATAACAAAAAAGCCATTGAACTGGAACGAAAATTAAGGGAAAGCACTTTTACTCTAAATGATTTTCGGGAACAGATGGTTCAAGTCCGCAAAATGGGTTCCATAAGTGACCTTGTCAGCATGATTCCAGGCTTTAATAATAAAAAACAACTAAAACACTTAAACGTTGATGATAGCGAATTTGCAAGGGTCGAGGCAATCATAGATTCAATGACTCATGCTGAAAGGGCAAAATATACCATTATAAACGGTAGTCGACGCAAAAGAATCGCCAGGGGTAGTGGTACAAACGTCCAGGATGTGAATAGATTGCTCAAAAATTACGCCCAGGTTATGAAAATGATTAAAAAAATTAATAAAGGTGGTATACGCGGCATGGACCGTGGAATGTTGCCGTTTTAAAGGAGAAATAATGTCAGTTATGATAAGATTGGCCAGACATGGTGCCAAAAAAAAACCTTTTTACAGAATCGTTGTGGCAGACAGTAAATGCCCCAGGGATGGACGGTTTTTAGAGGTTGTCGGCACTTATGACCCTTTGCAGGACCCTGCTAAGGTTGCGTTAAAAGAAGAGAGGGTAAAACATTGGATGGGAGAAGGTGCTATTCCATCTAGTACTGTTAACAGCCTCCTTAAAAAAGAGGGCTTTTTCCCACCATCAGTATAAACTATTTTGATGCTTTTTTATTTTTACGGCAAAGACAATAAAAGCTTATGGCTTTTGTTCAGGCACTAAAAATTTTTTTTGTGCGCTCAACTGTCAAGGCCGGCTCCCCCGGCTAGCAACTAACTTCTAATAACTAATTTAAGGAGACTGATCTATGAAAGAATTGGTAAGTTATATTGCACAAGCGCTGGTTGATAATCCTGAGCAAGTAACAGTTTCAGAAGTTGAAGGGAACCAAACATCAGTATTGGAACTTAAAGTAGCAAAAGAAGATCTGGGGAAAGTTATAGGAAAGCAGGGGAGGACGGCAAGGGCAATGCGGACAATATTAAGTGCTGCATCTGCAAAGCTTAAAAAACGTACAGTTCTTGAAATCCTGGAATAGCTGAATGGAGAAGCAGAAATTTCTTCTTGTTGGGAAAATAGTAGGGGCGCATGGAATAAAAGGAAACATTAAGGTCTATTCATATTCTGAATCGATTTTTCTGCATACGCAGGTTCATCACATTTTTTTTATGGATACCGGTGGTATTCAAAAAAAATCTAAGATAAAATGGGCAAAACTCCACCAGGGGCAAATGTTCTTATTATCTTTAGAAGGGATAGAATCCCGTAATGCAGCTGAAGCACTTGTGGGCACCAGTCTTTTTATAGAAAAAGATAAAATCCCTAAAATTGATGATGGAAGTTACTATTGGTTTGACATAATAGGCCTTTCTGTTTTTACGGTGGATAATGAGTATAAAGGAATTATTGAATCAATAATTCCCACAGGGGCAAATGATGTTTATCTTGTTAAATGCCCAAGGGACTCTGGGGGAGAAGAGGAGATTCTGGTGCCTGCTCTGGAGTCTGTGGTCATGGAAATAGATTTAAATAAAGGGAGAATGACGGTTACTTTACCTGAAGGCCTATAAAATAGCAATTTATGGGCTTTAAAAACTTGCCCATGTATTGTCAGATAAATTACCCTATTTTTTAAAATTTGCACAAGGCCAGAGTGAAGAAGGCCTATTGTAATACGCCAGCTGAAATTATTTATCTGACGGCCTGTAAATTGATTTTTTTTAAACCCCAGATGTAATCGGCATCAGTTTATGATATTTCATGCAGTAACCATTTTCCCGGATATGTTTAATATGCTCAGGGAACATGGAATTGTCAGAAAAGCTATAGAACAAGATAAAATTTCTGTTTCAGCCATAAATATCAGGGATTTCGCAGAAGGGAAGCACAGGAATACCGATGACAGACCCTATGGTGGGGGATACGGGATGGTTATGAAACCGGAACCTCTTATCCGCGCTATCAGGTATGCAAAGAGTCTTTCCCCTTTATCCCAGACAGTATTCCTTTCACCCCAGGGAGTCCCTTTTGATCAGAAAAAAGCTTACGAATTAGCATCTTTAAAAGGGCTGATTCTTGTATGTGGACGCTATGAAGGTGTGGACGAGCGGGTTTGCCATGATCTGGTAGATTTTGAAATTTCAATAGGGGATTATGTTCTTACAGGTGGTGAGCTCCCTGCCATGGTCATGATGGATGCGGTAATAAGACTGATACCAGGTGTTTTGGGAGGGGAAGGGTCCTCTGAAAATGATTCTTTTTCAGCCTATCTGCTGGAGCATCCCCATTACACAAGACCCCCTGTTTTTGAAGGGGAGGCTGTCCCTGATCTACTCTTATCCGGCAATCATAAAAAAATTGAAGAATGGAGGCTTGAGACTTCCCTGATCCGCACATTCTTAAAAAGAAGAGATTTACTCTACAATAAAAAATTTAAGACCAATGAAATAAAAATTCTTAAAAAATGGTGTTCAGATATTGAAAAAATTATTAGCGCCCAATCTGTTCATGGCGCTGACACATTATCCCGTGATTAACAGAAATGGCCAATTAATATCATCTGCGGTAACTAATCTTGATCTCCACGACTTGTCACGCTCCGCAAAAACATATGGAGTACGTACATTTTATGTGGTAACACCCCTTTTAGATCAGAAAGGGTTAATAGAAAAGATTGTTTCCCACTGGACAAATGGAATTGGATCAAAGCTTAATCCATCGAGACGCAAAGCCTTGGAGCTTATCAAAATTAAAACCTCCCTGGATGAAGTTAATGAAGATATACTCAAAGAATGTAAGATTCCACCCAAAACAGTTGTAACCTGTGCCAGGGATAAATATAGTAATTTTACTATTTCCGAGTTTTCTAAAAAACTTCAGACCGGAAATCCATATTTATTAATATTCGGCACAGCCTGGGGGCTTTCAGAAGAATTAATACTAAAAGCCGACCATGTTTTAGAACCTATCATGGGATCTGCTGATTATAACCACCTGTCTGTGAGATCGGCTTCGGCTGTTATCCTTGATAGGCTTTCGGGAGAAAGAAAGGAGTAGTCAATATGCAAATAATGGAACAACTAAAAAAAGAGACAATGCGGTTTGATATACCGAACTTTAAAGCAGGTGATACCGTAAAAGTTCACGCAAAGGTAAGAGAAGGTGAAAAAGAACGTATCCAGGTATTTGAAGGGGTTGTTATCTGCCGCCATAGAAAAAAGGCGGACGCAACTTTTACAGTGAGAAAAATTTCCTATGGAATAGGAGTTGAACGTATTTTCCCACTTCATTCTCCAACCATAGATAAAATTGAAATTATCCGACACGGCCGCGTGCGGCAGTCAAAAATTTATTACTTAAGAGCATTAAGAGGAAAGGCCGCAAGGATTAAAGAACGTAGAATAAATTAAGGATCGGAAATAAAATTACTTAAACGAAATTGCTTGTCTTTTGGTCCATCTACTGCGTTGCATCAAAGGCCGAATACATCAAGTATTCAACCTTTAATGCGCCTTGTATATGAACCAAAATCCTTCACAATTTCTGTTCAATTTATATATTTTCCGATCCTTAGAATTATTTTAGTTTGACAAAAAGGGGGCAGGAAGATATTTTTATATCCTTTCTGGCCAACGAAACACAGCTTCCTGTTGCTTGGTGAATTTAATAAATTTCGATTTCAGGTGAATATGCAGTTTAACCCCCTTGATTATCCTATTATACTTTCATCCCCACGCCGTTTCACCGAAGTAGTTTCGTGGCATGGACTGATTCCAGCGGCATTTGCGCTGATTGCTTTGCATCGACCCCGCGTATTTGTTGAACTGGGCACCCACAAGGGTGATTCCTATTGTGCTTTTTGCCAGGCGGTGGAAGAACTTAATCTGCCCACCCGCTGTTATGCTGTTGATTCCTGGAAGGGGGATCAGCACGCTGGTTTTTACAGTACTGATATATATGATGAATTGCGTCTTTATCATGATCCGCTGTACGGACATTTTTCAACCCTCCTCCCCATGCCCTTTGACAATGCCCTGTCCCAATTTTCCGATGGAGAAATTGATCTGCTCCACATATACGGAATGCACACTTATGATGCTGTAAAACATGATTTTGATCACTGGCTACCCAAAATGGGCTCCAGGGGGATAATATTATTCCATGATACTACCCCCAGAGAGGATGGCTTTGGAGTATACCGCCTGTGGGAAGAACTCTCTTCCGGACCTTATCCCACCCGTCTTTTTACATTCAGCAATGGTCTTGGGATAGTCGTCGTGGGTGAAGAAGCCCTTGACGGTCCCTTGGGTCGCTGGTTTACCGGTGGCAAAGGGGAGTGGTCGCAAATTCATAATTTATTCGCGGCATTGGGCAAAGAGAGGATGTCTTGTGATAGAATTATAAATTTGCAGGCCAGGCTTGACTGG
>JAUVKE010000308.1 GCA_030592105.1 Desulfobacteraceae bacterium | reverse complement strand
ATATTATTAATGGTAATAAAATGCTACACGCAAAAATCAAAAAAAATAACAACGAGAGCGGCCCGGGACTCATTCTGGTCTGCGGTCCCACAAGTATAGGCAAAACATCCATGGGGATTAACCTGGCTCAAGAGATAGAAGGGGAAATAATAAGTGCTGATTCCATGCAGGTATATAAACATATGGATATTGGGACAGCTAAACCTGCTCATGCTGAGCAGAGACTGGTTCCCCATCATATGATAGACATTATAAAGCCTGATGAATCCTTTGATGCAGCCAGATTTGCAAAAATTGCAACAAAAACAATATCCAAACTTGTCTCCCAAAACAAAACTCCATTTATAGTAGGGGGCACAGGGCTTTATATTAAGGCTCTTTTGCATGGTTTTTCAATAGCAGATCCAGCAGATCCGGAGATTCTCAGTCGCTTAAAAAGGGAAGCAAAAGAGGATGGCCCTGGCTTTTTACATAAAAAATTACGCAGGTGTGATGAAAAATCTGCGGATAGAATACACCCGAATGATACTTTCAGACTAATAAGAGCCCTGGCGGTTTTTGAAAAAACCGGTAAACCTGTTTCAAGCTACCATGAAAACCATATGTTCCGCAAAAATCTATTCAACGCTTTAAAAATAGGTTTAGATATGGATAGAGATAAGCTTTACCAGCGTATCAATATACGGGTTGACGAGATGCTGGAAAATGGATTTCTTGATGAAGTAAAAAAGCTTCTCGAAATGGGATTTTCCGAAAATTTAAAGCCTATGAAATCCCTGGGGTATCGTCATATGGCCGATTATATTCAGGGACGTCACAACTGGGAAGAAGCTGTAAGACTCATGAAGCGGGATACAAGAAGATATGCTAAACGCCAGCTCACATGGTTTCGCGCTGATCCTGACATATTATGGGTAAAACCGGACAGCTTTGCATATGTTAAAGATAAGGTAATGGCTTTTTTGAATAAAAAGTAAAATTTCGATCTACCCAAATTATCTTTTTTTATTGACAAATTATGAAAAATAAGATCAGAATTAAAGGATAATTGTTTAAATTACACATCAGGCACTAAAGCACTATTTGTTTAATATCCAAAAAAAATACCGATTTTTATTCAAACACTGTTAAAAATTCAAGCATTAATTATCTGGAGGAAACATATGGACTGTACTGAAATTATATACGAAAAAAAAGATGGTGTAGCCAAAATCAGGATAAACCGGGCGGACAGATACAATGCATTCACTGCCATAACCCTTGCAGAGATGTATGACGCATTTCGCGATTCCTGGGCAGATAAGAGTATAGCCGTGGTTGTACTGACAGGGGTTGGGGAGAAGGCTTTTTGTACTGGTGGTGACCAAAAAACAAAGGATGATTCCGGTTATGGGAAAGGTAAAGCAACATTCGACCTTCTTGAAGCCCACGGGCAGTTGATAAATATAATCCGGGCCATCCCTAAACCTGTTATTGCCATGGTCAACGGCTTTGCCATTGGAGGAGGAAATGTCCTCCAGGTTGTTTGCGATTTATCCATTGCTGCTGATACTGCAAAATTCGGCCAGGCAGGTCCCAAGGTGGGAAGCTTTGACGCAGGCTTCGGCACAGTCTATCTTGCCAGGCTGGTTGGGGAAAGAAAAGCCCGTGAAATATGGTACCTCTGCAGGCAATATACTGCACAGGAGGCACTGGAAATGGGCCTTATAAACACGGTGGTTCCCCAGGCTGATCTGGAAAAAGAGGTTGATAAATGGTGTCAGGAAATTATCGCAAAAGCTCCCACAGCAATATCATATATTAAATCCTCATTCAACGCAGATACCGATCATATAATCGGTTATAATGCAATGTCCAAACATGCTGTTGATCTTTATTATCGCACAGATGAAGCCCATGAAGGGGTTAACGCATTTATTGAAAAAAGATCTCCTGATTTCAGTAAATTCCGGGTATAACCACTAACGTAGGAAAAGATTGAAAAATGAAAAAGGTGGTTCATTTTTAAAAATGGATCACCTTTTTTTAATACCAGCGTCATGCTTTTTTTAAAAAAATATGTAACCATTCAGCTGCGCTGAGTAAAAACACGCAACAGGTTCTTTCTTTACGACCTCTTATGCGTGAGTTTTTCAATATTTTAATAAGATTATACATGTTGCTATACATATCAGCTGAATAGTTACAAAAATATTACCAGTCAATGGGAAAATAATCTTTTAAAAACTTACCACACCAGTGTTTACCCGTATTAATACCATTAAAAAATGGATCACATACCCGTGCTGCACCATCGACAATATCTAAAGGGGGCTGAAAATCATGGAGATCCTCTTTGCGTTTAGATAATTGTACAGGATCTTCATCGGTTACCCATCCGGTATCCACTGCATTCATAAAAATACCATAATTCGCAAATCCGCTGGCCGAGGTATGGGTTAACATATTAAGCGCTGCTTTTGCCATATTGGTATGGGGATGACGCTCTCCTTTTTTAAAACGCATAAACTTGCCTTCCATGGCAGAAACATTAACAATATGCTTTTGACCAGTATTATCTTTTTTCATTAAAGGTGCCAGTTTATTACATAACACAAAGGGTGCGATTGCGTTAACAAGTTGTATTTCAAACATTTCTGCAGTCTGAATTTCACCCAGCTTAAGGCGCCAGCTGTTGCTTGTCCTTAAATCAACCTGCTGCAGATCAACGTCCATTTCTCCCCTGGGAAAAAGAATATCTGCAGATAACGTATTATCATACGTATAGGGTATTTGAGATAATTGTGCAGATTCTCTTAATCCTATTCCCGGCAGCTTTCCATGCCATGCAGCCGGGAGAGCAGCTTCTGATTCCCGATTGAGAGCGACAAAAGAGTTTAATTTATCAATACATATTTGATAGTTCATCATCAGTTTTTTGGCATTTGCAGGAAGCTCATCCATGGTTTTAGCCTCATTGTGCATCAAATGGGCATAAAATTCTGGAGGACGGCGTACTGTTTGGGCAGCGTTGTTGATTAAAAGGTCTAATCGATCAAAAGTTTGTTCAATATGACTGCAAAAAATCTCCACACTGGGTGTATGCCTTAAATCCAGTCCATAAATGTGTAACCGGTCCCCCCATTCGTTAAAATCATTTTCCCTAGAATACCTTAATGCCGAATCCACGGGGAAACGGGTGGTTGCAATAACTGTGGCACCGGCTCTTAACATCATTAGTGCTGCCTGATAACCAATTTTTAAACGTGACCCGGTTATCAGGGCAACCTGTCCTTTTAAATTTGCAGTCTGAAAACGTTTTTGATAGTTTAATTCTGCGCAACTGGAGCAGATGGAGTCATAAAAAAAATGCAGCCGGGTAAACTCAGCTTTACAAATATAGCAATTTCGAGGTGAGTGTAATATCAAATGCTCCTTTGCGGGTTCGGTTTTACCCGAAAGTTGTAAAGGAGGCGTAAATACTGCAGATTCCCTGGCTAAACGGATTCCGGTTGCAGCTCTTGCCTTTCGTTCTAAAGTAACAATCTGCTGCCTGTTTATTTTACGGAGGGCTTTATTGCGTTGTTTTAGCTGACGGCGATGGGGCCGGGATAGTTGGCCCGCAATTTTCATTAATTCTATTTGCTGCTCTTTTGGAATTGCTGCAAAATCTTCACAATTATTAACAAGATGAGTAAGTATATTTATACAGTGATCTATTT
>JAUVKE010000266.1 GCA_030592105.1 Desulfobacteraceae bacterium | reverse complement strand
GACCTCTATGCAGTAAATATTGTTGATACGGCTCATAAGGTTAGAGATGGCGGATTGACATGGAACGAAGGACGGGCAAATATCAAAAAAGCGGAAAAAATTATTCATGAAAAATGGAAAGCTTACCTTGCAACAAAGCTTGTAAAAAAAGAAGAACAATTGGTAGCTGAAGCAAAGCCCTTAATGCAAAAAGCGGATGCTTCGGTTACAAAATTAGATAAAATATTCAAGGATGAGGATAAAACACAGCTAACCCAATATGCAGCTAACGAGCTTTATCCTGTTATTGACCCTATTTCGGAAAAATTCTCCGAATTAATTGAACTGCAGCGTGAAGTTGCAAAAATCGAAAATAATAAAGCTGAGAAGTTATATAAAACGTCACGAAATATTAGTTATGGTATGCTCATTGCTTCTGTATTATTATTTTTTATTATTGCATTTATAATTATTAAGAGAATCACTGTTCCTCTTGCCAATGGTGTTGATTTTGTCCAAAAAATGTCTGAAGGCGATTTCATGCAAACACTTGATATAGACCAGAAGGATGAGATTGGAATCCTGGCTGCCGTCCTAAATGAAATGGGAAAAAAATTGAGAAAGATATTTAAGGATATCAGCGCGGGCGTGGAAACCCTTTCATCTTCTTCCACTGAGCTTTCAGCTATTTCCCGGCAAATGTCTGCAAGTTCCGAGCAGACTTCAGGTAAAGCCAATATCGTTGCAACAGCTGCCGAAGAGATGAGCACCAATATGAATTCAGTGTCCGCGGCAACAGAGCAGGCGTCGACCAACCTCAGCATGGTTGCGACAGCATCCGAAGAAATGACTGCTACTATCAACGAAATTGCCCAAAATTCTGAAAAGGCTCTAACAATAACAGGTGAAGCTGTCACCCAGGCAAAAAGCACTTCAGACAGGATGGACAAACTTGGAAAAGCGGCGGATGAAATAGGCAATGTAACAGAGACCATTACCGAGATTTCAGAGCAGACCAACCTCCTGGCCTTAAATGCAACCATTGAGGCTGCCCGCGCCGGTGAGGCGGGCAAAGGCTTTGCAGTAGTTGCCAATGAGATAAAAGAGCTGGCAAAACAGACGGCTGCCGCTACACTTGAAATAAAAGAAAAAATTAGCGGAATACAGGAATCAAGCACAGGAACCGTAACAGAGATAGAACAAATTTCAAAGGTAATAAATGACGTCAACGAAATCGTTTCCACCATTGCAATCGCTGTTGAAGAGCAGTCCGTGACAAGCAAGGAGATAGCAGAAAACGTTATTCAGGCATCCCAGGGTATACAGGAAGTGACCGAAAACGTGGCTCAGAGTTCTAATTTTTCAGGAGAGATAGCAAAGGATATTTCAGAGGTCAACCAGGCATCAGGTGAGATGTCAAACAGCAGCTCCCAGGTAAATATAAGCGCGGAAGAGCTTTCAAAATTGGCTGAACAATTGAAAGAGATGATGGGCAGGTTTAAGGTGTAGAGAAAGGAGTGAAAAAGATGAACGTCGAATATTGATTAGATATTCGATGTTCATTTTTTAATTTGTCATTGTCCGCACCAAAAAATAAAAAGGAGAAACAAATGCTATATTTTAAAGACTGACCACACAGAAAAAATTCATGCTCGTAGGCATCAGTGTTGCTTTGGCATCAAATATTTTAATCCAAAGAATATTGGTGGGAACGCTTGAAAGGTCACCAAGCCCTTGTTCAACCAGCCATACACAGGCCACGCAAGTCATGCCGTGAATATTTAATGTAATTTTTTCAGACATCTTTAAACCCCGCTTTTTTAAATCAGATCATATCTGAAGCTATACATATTAGCTGAATAGTTATTCTTTTTTTTAAAAATTCCATCCCAAACCGAATATATATTTAACGTCTGTGCAGCCACAGTCCTCAGCGGGTGTTGAATCATAGTCCATAATTGTTTTAAAGCTGCTGAACATCGATTTGGTTAACGAAAGTCTCAATTCAGCATTAGTATGCAAAAAATAATCAGAAAATTTTCCTTCCAGACTCGGAAGGTACACAAGGTTGTGCAAAAATATAATTTTATCATTTAATTTAGAATCGAGCTGATATCCCAGCTGCAAAGAGATTTCACCTGTACTGTCGGTTTCCTTTTCATTGGTAACAGAATTCTTCGTGATATATTTTTCAAATAAATGTGCAATACCGGCATCCAATGAAAACTTTATCTTATCCACATCAAGAAGCTGATATCCTGCTCCGACACCTGTAATAATCCGTCTGTCCAGATCAGCAATACGATCCTTTTTATAGCTACAGTTTAAATAGCTGTATAGTTTTTTTGTTAAAAAATAATCATATTTGCCGCCGACTAAAATACTTTCTTCCGTAGTTTTTGTCTCTTTTGTATCGGGATTCCTTGTACGGTTTGACAGATAAATGCCCGCTATTTTTGCTCGGTCATTTTTCGTCTGTCTGGACAGATTAAAGCTGATGCTGCCGCTCTCGCTAAAGCTGTTACCGTGCGTACTTGTAAGCCCTGCCGTTATGTTGCCCTTGAATTTTACTTTTGGCACTGGCAGTGGATTTACGGATGCCAGATCGTCGAAGGCAAAAGTTTGCGGCACCAAGATATCTGTGCCCTGAATGGCGAAATGACCTGTTTCGCTTTTGAATACACGTCTTTGTAATGTTGTGCCGTCTTTAAGATGAATTTTAATTTTATCATCTGTCCAAAAATTTTGAACATCTGATAAATTAAAAGTTACCTCACCGGTAATCTCCGGCTTAAAGGATATTTTTTTTTTAATAATACTTATAAGTTTACCGGTTAAACGGTCACCATTTTTAAATAATACCGTATCAGCCTGGCTGATGCTGCTTAGTCCAAACAAAAAAACAATTATAAATACCGTGCGACGCATATTACACCTCTTATACTTTTACAAATTATATGTATATTGTACTAAGAATCATGAGAACAAAAAAGGGAGAAGGGGGACGTTCCTAAGCTAACACCTTCAATGCTGATAATTCCAGCCAGGGCACTCCTCTGTTTAAATGGCTTGGCCCGCGTTGTCACGATATCTGAATTTAAAGAAATGCAAGCTTTTTACTGCTTATGCTCATACATATGTACATCGCGCTGGGGAAAGGGGATGCTGACACCTTGAGCATCAAAACCTTTCTTGATCTTCTCGGTGGTATCAAAATAAACATCCCAGTAGTGCTCTACCTTTACCCAGGGACGCACCACAAAATTTACACTGCTGTCTGCCAATTCCACAACGGCAATCTTAGGGGCGGGTGCTTCAAGAATACGTTCGTCCTCTGACAGGACATCGGCCATTATTCTCCTTGCTTTATCGATGTCATCTCCGTATCCAATCCCCATTACCAAATCAACGCGCCGGGTTCCCTTGGCAGACCAGTTGATGATGTTACCTGCAGTCAGGGCGGCGTTAGGGATAATTACAGTCCGATTGTCAGGTGTCAGCATTTGTGTGGTAAATATCTGGATTGCTTCAACAGTACCGCTGACCCCTGCGGCTTCAATAAAATCAGCGACTTTGAATGGACGAAAAATGATCATCAGAAAGCCGGCGGCAAAATTTGACAAAGACCCTTGCAACGCAAGGCCGACAGCCAGACCTGCCGCACCGATAATTGCAATAAACGAGGTCGTCTGAATTCCCAGTTGTCCGAGAGCCGCCATAATCACAAACACCAGCAAGATAATATAAGCCATGTTCGCAACAAAAGATGCAATGGTGGCATCAACTTTCCTTTTGTTCATAATGCTTTTTGTAAACTTTGTTAAACCTTTGGCAATCCATCGCCCCACAACAAAAACAACAATAGCTGCAATGACCTTAAGTCCGTAAATGGTTAACAGCACCCATACCTTTGAAATTAAATCTTCCATCTCTAACCTCCTTTTTTAAAATAAATAATCTAAAGAATTTTTTTATCCGCTATTTATATGAATTTGATTTTAAATCCGATATAATTTATATTTAAATGATGTTATCAGTCAATCTGTTTCTTGAAAATCTATTCTTAATAAGGACTTTATTTTTGTATTGTTTTGAACAAATTAGAACTAATTTTTATTTGTTGACG
>JAUVKE010000116.1 GCA_030592105.1 Desulfobacteraceae bacterium | reverse complement strand
GAATTCCTTAATTCATCATTCATAATTCAAAATTCATCATTTTCTTATAAACGACTTTCTTGTTTTTCGTGGCAGAAAACCAGGAGTAAGGTACTATTAATACCTGATGATTGAGCATTCATATTTATGATCCCTTTTAGGTTAACACAAAATTTATCTCCAAAGGCAGACCAGCCAAAAGCCATAGATGCTTTAAGCAAGGGGGTCTTATCCGGAAAAAAATATCAGGTTCTCTTAGGTGTTACAGGTTCAGGTAAAACATTTACCATGGCAAATGTTATTGCAAAATCAGGCAAACCCTCTCTGATTATGGCACCCAACAAAACCCTTGCTGCCCAGTTGTACAGTGAGTTTAAAGTTTTATTTCCTGAAAATGCCGTTGAATATTTTGTCAGTTATTACGACTATTACCAGCCGGAAGCCTATCTACCTACAACCGACACTTACATTCAAAAAGACTCCTCAATAAATGATATGATTGACAAACTTCGCCATGCTGCAACCGTATCTGTTCTTTCCCGCAGGGACGTAATAGTTGTAGCAAGTGTATCATGTATTTTCGGGCTTGGTGACCCAGAGGAATACCTCTCCATGAGCCTCCCTGTTCAGACTGAAATGGAGCTGGAACGGGACACGTTTCTTGCCGAGCTTGTTTCAATACATTATGAACGGAATGATATTGATTTCCACAGGGGCGTTTTCAGGGTAAGAGGAGACAGGGTCGAGATATATCCGGCCTATGAGGAAAATATAGCTATTCGAATAGATTTTTTTGGAGATTATGTAGAATCCATTGCCCATATTGACCCCCTTAAGGGGAATATTATAAAGTCGTTGACATCTGTCACCATATTTCCTGCCAGCCATTATGTAACAAATAAGGAGAAATTAAAACGTGCCATAGATTCTATTCAAGCAGAATTAAAGGAGAGAATAGATTTTTTCAGAGACCAAAAATTGCTGATAGAGGCCCAGAGGATAGAAGAAAGGACTAATTTCGACATAGAAATGATGCTGGAGATGGGTTATTGCAATGGGATTGAAAATTATTCCCGTCATATCACAGGAAGGGCAAAAGGGGAGCCTGCGCCGACTCTTATAGATTATTTCCCTGATGATTTTCTGATCTGCATAGATGAAAGCCATATATCAATTCCACAGCTTCATGGAATGTATAAAGGAGACAGATCCCGCAAGGAGACTCTGATAAAACATGGTTTTCGCCTTCCCTCCGCACTCGATAACAGGCCTTTGAAGTTTGAAGAATTTAAATCTAAGAATAATCAGGTAATATTCGTATCAGCCACACCTTCCAAGTATGAACTCTCTGCCGCACAAGGGCTGGTTGTTGAGCAGGTTGTAAGACCCACCGGTCTTTTAGATCCTGAAATAGAAGTAAGAAGCGCCGGAAACCAGGTCGATGACCTTTATGGTGAGATTATGAGTCGCATCGATAAAAAAGAAAGAGTTCTTGTTACCACCCTTACAAAACGGATGGCTGAAGATCTAACGGATTATTATTCGGATCTTGATGTCAGGGTCCGTTATATGCATTCGGACATAAAGACTCTGGAACGAATGGATATAATAACCGATCTTAGATCTGGTATTTTTGATGTTCTCATAGGTATTAACCTGCTTCGTGAGGGGCTGGATCTGCCTGAGGTTTCCCTTGTAGCCATTTTAGATGCTGACAAGGAAGGCTTTTTAAGATCGGAAAGATCTCTAATCCAGACCTGCGGCCGCGCTTCCAGAAATGTTCATGGTAAAGTTATCATGTATGCCGATGTAATCACAAAATCGATGAACATGGCCTTAAGTGAAACGAGCCGCCGAAGAAAAATACAGGAAGCATACAATAAAAAGCATGGAATAATCCCTGCCTCTATAAAAAAAGATATAAAACCGGCCTTTGCTTCTCTTTATGATGACACCATCTCTGACAGCCTGGTTATGGAACCGGCTGCTATGTATGAAACATTAAAGAAAAAATCCCCAGGCAGCCTGGAGAGTATAATTAAAAATCTAAAAAAAGAGATGCAAATGGCTGTAAAAGAACTCGCTTTTGAAAAGGCCGCCAGGATAAGAGATCAGATAAAAGAACTCATGGAGATAAGCCTCCTTTAAACGGTGATATGGACTCTGATCAGAAAAACAAAAGAATTATACACCTGTTATCCCTTGCTCCCCATGAACCAGGCGTTTATCTGATGCAGGACTCTGATAAAAAAATCATCTATGTGGGGAAGGCCGGGGATCTCAAGAGGAGACTCTCTTCATATTTTATTAAACCGGTTTTACCTAATATAAAAGGAGAAGTCCTTGTTAAAAAAATTTCATCCTTTGAAATAATAATAACAAGAACTGAAAAAGAGGCTCTGATTTTAGAGTCAAATCTTATAAAAAAATATCGTCCCCGATATAATGTTATTTTAAAAGATGACAAAAGATATCCCTCCCTTCGATTGGATACCAGAAATTCCCACCCTTACTTATCCGTGGTTAGAAAAATCAAAAAAGATGGTGCCTTATATTTTGGTCCTTTTGCATCCAGCGGCGCAGTGCGTCAGACCCTGAATATAATCAACAAAATATTTAAATTAAGAAAGTGTAAAACAGAAGATCTAAAAAAAAAGATACGGCCCTGCCTGAACTATCAGCTGAATCTTTGCATGGCTCCATGTTGTTTTGACGTGAAGCAGGAAGAATATTTTAATATTGTTAGTGAGGTTATACTTTTTTTAAAAGGAAATAGAGTCGATCTTATTAAAAAGATAAAAAAAGGGATGCACAAGGCAGCAGAAAAAGAGAATTTTGAAAAAGCAGCCGAGCTAAGGGATAAAATGTTTGCCATAGAAAAAACCGTGGAAAAACAGGTGGCAGTTACAACAGATTTCATAGACAGAGATGTTTTATCCATAGTAAGGTCATCTGATTCTTTAGTTATTACACTTTTAAATGTGCGTAAAGGATTCCTTATCGGCACCCGCCATTTCAGTTTTGCCGAGACCATCTCCACAGATGCGGAGGTAGCAGGGGGATTTATCAGACAATATTATGAAAAAGTTCCATTTATCCCAAAAGAGATACTTGTCCCAACAGACCTTGAAGATTATCTTCTCATCGAAGAAATATTAAGCTCTCTAAAAGGGACAAAAGTATCTATTCACCATCCCCAAAGAGGACAAAAAGCAGACCTTGTTAAAATGGCATATAAAAATGCCATAAACAGATTAAATGAAATTCAGAATGCCAAATCCTATGATAAAGATTTATTACTCCGCATCCAAAGAAAAATAAAGATGGACAGACTACCCTGCAGAATAGAATGTTTTGACAACGCCAATATATCAGGAACCAATCCAGTTTCCGCCATGGTTGTCTTTGAAAATGGGCGTCCCAAAAAATCATTATACAGAAGGTATGCTATTAAAGGAGTTGTGGAGCAAAATGATTACGCATATATGGCAGAAGTCCTGCAAAGGAGATTCGGAAAAGGAGAAGATTCAAAGCCCTATCCTGATATTTTACTCCTTGATGGGGGGAGAGGACAAATAAGTACCGGAGTAAAAATACTAAAGGAACTTAATATCGAGGTGAACTTCGAGATACTTGGAATTGCTAAAAAAAATGAAATAAAAGGCGAAACCAAAGATAAAATATACAAACACAAACGGTCAAACCCCTTAATCTTTAGAGGGGACGATGATCTACTGCTTTTTTTTGAAAAAATCAGGGACGAGGCTCACCGCTTTGCCACATCTTATCACAAGAACAGACGTTTAAAAGCTCAAAAACATTCTGCCCTTGATGAAGTCCCTGGAATTGGAGATAAAAAGAAAAAAATTCTTTTAAAACATTTTAAAAGCATAAAAAAAATTCAGGCAGCAACACTTAAAGAGATAAGTGCTCTGCCTGCAATAAGTCAAAAAGATGCAAAAGCGCTAAAGGCTAACCTGTGCCTGGGGGGAAAATAAGATTTTTCCCTCCAGGCACTGGGTAAACTCCCCTCCCCTGTTATATGATGATGGGGCGGATATGGAATCCGCCCCTACTTTTGCGCTCGTTCCCAGGCTCTGCCTGGGAACGAGACGAACGGTGGCAGAACCTGGGAGCGAAGGAAAATAACCTCCAGTGCTGACAACTGACAACTGCGGCTTCGCCGCTTTAGCCTAGCTTTTTCAAATCAGCCACTAATTTTTCAACAGCTTTTGCAGAATTTTTAAGAGCTTCATCCTCATCTTTGGTTAAATCGATTTGAATAATCTCTTCTATTCCATTTGCGCCCAATTTAACAGGAACACCTATAAAAAGATTGTTGATCCCGTACTCTCCTTCAAGATACGCTGCGCAGGGGAGTATTTTTTTCTTGTCCTTTAAAATTGATTCGGCCATTTCAACCGCTGCTGAAGCAGGGGCATAATAAGCGCTCCCTGTTTTAAGATAACTAACAATTTCAGCACCCCCGTTTCTTGTCCTTTTTATTAATGAATCAATACGATCCTTGGGCATAAGCTCTGTTATCGGAATACCTGCAACCGTTGAAAATCTTGGGAGGGGAACCATGGTATCTCCATGCCCCCCAAGAACCAGAGCATGAATATTTTCAACGGATACATCCAGTTCCATCGATATAAATGCACGGAATCTCGCGGAGTCTAACACCCCGGCCATTCCTATAACCCTGTTCTTGGGAAAACCGCTTGTATCAAAAGCAATATGACACATGGCATCAAGGGGATTGCTGACTATGATAATTATGGCATCGGGAGATAGTTTGGTTACCTGCTGGGTAACACCTTTCATTATTTTGGCATTGGTACTTATAAGATCATCCCTGCTCATTCCCGGTTTTCTTGCAATCCCTGCTGTAATTATGATTATATCAGAATCTTTTGATGCTTCATAATCATTTGTTCCGGTCAGGTGGGCATCATGCTTTTCTACGGGGGCGGCTTCTGCCAGGTCAAGGGATTTTCCCTGTGGTATTCCTTCAACAATATCGATGAGAACAACATCACACAGTTCTTTTTCAGCAAGTCTCTGGGCAACAGTTGCCCCAACATTTCCTGCTCCAATTACAGTTGTTTTGTTTTTCACTACGTTCTCCTTTACATTTTTCAATGGAGTATAAATATTAAATATGTATAATACAAATTACAGATTCCCAGATAAATACCACTTCCGGGAGAGCCTTTATTTTTTTATTTTAACATTATTTTCTTGCTCAAAAAAAAATTACTCATAAAAAACAAGAAAGATGCCAAGTTTCTATTGAACTTTCAAAGAATTGGTATCATAATACAGCTCATTGTCAACATTTATATGCTCATAAATCGACTTCTATAAAAGTTCATATCGTTGATTTCACGTTGGCCAAAGGGAGGAAGGCGCATTATAATACGCAAGCGACTGATAATGCAGTGAAATTTTTATGTGAGAATCTATATAACATCGCGAGGTAGAATGGATATAGTAAAAAAACTCAAAAACAAGTTGCAAGAGGCAGAACTTTACCGTAAGCAGGGATTGCTCGTGGAAGCAAATGATAGCTATGAAGCAGCGGCTGAATTATTAAAAGAAAATCTGCATCTTGAAAACAGTCAAAGCCTCCTTGATGCGGTACTAAAGAAAAGCGATGCACTTGCCAATGAGCTTAGCAGATTTCAAAAAAATACAAAAACCCCGGAAGTATCCAAAAAAGCTCAATCACTTATCATGAATCTTTTCTCATTTTCAGATAATAAAGACGACTCTGGAGCCGCAGCTCTCGAAGGGGCAATTGCCCTTGCGAAATTCGGCCAATTTGAAAGAGCACTGGATGAATTTGAAAAATTACTTAAAGAAGAATCTTTGCGTGTTCCTGCGGCAAAAAATATACTAAAATGCTACGTTGAAATTTCAACACTGGAAAATGCTGCTTCTAAATTTAATGAATGGTTCACGACAGATCTTTTCACACTGGACAATCTAAGAAAAATACATAAATTTTTAAAAAATATTATCGATAAAAAAGGGGCCGACATAGCCCTCCCCCAGATACCTGATGATGATATTGTAACACTTGTGGAAGATGAAACTGACGATGATGATGAAATTCTTGAAGTAAGCTCAATAGGGATATCCCTTGAGACCGATTCCGGCAAAGGGGAATTGCATGAAATTGATGTCAGTTTTCAATCCGGCAACACACTAAGCTTAATATTTTCTGGAGAAGAAAAAGAATGGGTCGACAAACTGAACAATGGGACTTTATTAAATGATGTTCATTTTTATTCCCCCATTGCCATGTTCACAGGGTCTGCGGTTGTTGCTGCAAAAACACCAATCAAATCCGGACCAAAAAAGGGAGATTATTGTCTTGATATAAAAATGGTTAATCTATAGAATAAATAGTTTATGGCGTAGTACTCAATGAAAATCCATAGATAATCATTATTATTTTTCCACGGAGCAGATAAATGGCTACTTTTAATTTTAAAAAAAAAGAGATCGAATGTAAAATTGTTTACTATGGGCCTGGTAGAGGTGGAAAAACTACTAATCTTGAGACTATCTTTAAAATATTTGCAAAGCAGGTTGAAGGTGAGCTGGTTTCCATCAATACAGAAGGGGATAGAACTCTTTTCTTCGATTTTCTCCCAATCGGTTTAGGTAAAATCAAGGGTTGCGATGTAAGGGTCCAGCTGTACACTGTTCCAGGACAGGTTCAATATTCTTCAACAAGAAAACTTGTTTTAAGAGGAGTTGACGGGCTTGTCTTTGTTGCAGATTCATTAAATGTAAGACGTGAAAAAAATATGCTTTCCCTAAAGGATTTACAGCAAAATTTACGGGAATACGGGATGAATATTTTTTCCATTCCTTTGGTATTGCAATATAATAAAAGAGATCTTCAAGATCAAAAGTTACCATTAATGTCCCTTGAAATGATGGAACGTGATTTAAACAGGCAGTTAAAGGTCCCTGCATTTCCTGCAAGTGCAATCACCGGCACTGGCGTGGGAGATTCATTAAAGGCATGCCTGAAGTTAACACTTGAATCCCTTCAAAAACAATTTAAATGGGCACAATAGGTTGCTATGAATGATAAATTCGAGTTGACCGGCAAACTTAAATTCATCAGCCTTGCAGATTTAATACAGCTTCTTGGTACAAACAGAAACACCGGAACTTTAAGAATTGTTAATCAATATGTTGATCTTCCAGCTTTTATTTATTTCAAAGATGGAGATATAGTTAATTCATCCATTGGTTCATTAGTCGGGATTGATGCTTTACATTCGCTTTTTGGCTGGTTTGATGGTGATTTTCAATTTCATGATGAAAAAATAGAGGGTCCTGATCTCATTAAGATGGGACGTATGGAGATCATTCTTGATGCGCTCAGGCTCTTAGACGATGGAAAAATTAAAAAAATAGGGGAAGCTGTTTCGGCCACAGCAAAAGTCTCTGAAATATCAGATGGTATTTCTTCCAT
>JAUVKE010000089.1 GCA_030592105.1 Desulfobacteraceae bacterium | reverse complement strand
TGTGGATGAGTTAATAAAAAATCTCGATGTAAAGGATGAGAAAAAAGACTGGAACAAAGAACGTGCCCATGAAGAAATATTGACTCTGGTTGAAAGGGAAGTCGCCCGTTACGTACAGAAAAAATGGCAGGAACAGGGTGATCTGGATTCCGTGGTGGACAGGGTATTAGCGAATGAGCTTGACCCTTACACGGTGGTAGAGGAAATGGTTGAACGTTTGATACAAACAAAAAATTAATTGAAAATAACTAATTAATTTTTAATAAAATCTTTATAATTGGGGCGCAGGCTTTATATGGAACAGGAAATTATTAAACAGGAGAATCGATACGTCAATACAATTTTTTTCAACTCCCCCAAAAAACGTAATTCATTGAATGCTGATGCTCTTTTCAAGTTTGGTGATACAATTCGGGAAATAGAAAAAGAGAATAAAGCCAGAGTCCTTATCCTGCGGGGTGCGGGTGAGGAGGTTTTTTCTGCTGGAGTCGATTTATCCGGTGGAGCAAAGGAATTCGAACGGACAATAAAAGGGCTTGAATACTCCATTGAAAGCCTGGTTAATTTTCCTTTGCCTGTTATTGCAATGATTTATGGGCCTGCCATGGGGGCAGGGCTCGATTTTTCCGTTATAGCCGATATCAGGATAGCATCAACCTGCGCCAAGTTTGCAGCACCTCTGGTAAAGCTTGGAAGGACATATTATTATACGGCCATTGAGCGTTTAACACGGCTAATAGGAATTGCAGCTGCAAAGGAGATGCTTTTAACAGGCAAATTTATTGACGCGAAAAGGGCAATAGAAATGGGCATGGTAAATCAGGTGGTAGAGCCTGATAAAATAGAATCTGTTACCATGCAGCTGGCACATGAGATTGCTGAAGAAGCCTCTCCCATGGCTGTTCAGGTAACCAAGTATACAATAAAGAAAATTTTTGAGCAGAGCCGAATAGACTCAACCCTTGGAAGCCACCTTCATGCTTTGGTTGAAGAGATTAATAAGAGTTCGGATGCGTCAGAAGGGATACGTGCTAAGCTGGAAAAACGGAAACCGGTGTTCACAGGGAAATAATAAAAATATTTTTTGTATAATACCATTACTTAGGAGGTAGCAGTATGGACTTCGAAACAATCTTGCTGGACAAAAAAGGGAACCTCGCTACGCTGACATTTAACAGGCCGGACAAGAGTAATGCTTTAAACAGAAAAATGATGGTAGAGTTGGTCCAGGCCATAGAAGATGTTGCCCAGGACAAAGAGATCAGAGCACTTCTTTTAACTGGATCAGGAAATGCCTTTTGCGCCGGCGCAGATCTGGACATAATGCCCGGGGGGGGTAATGCAAATGAAATGGGTGAACTGGGAGTTGAAGCCCTGAGGACATCTTTTTTATTTAAAACAGCAAAAAAAATAATCCTTGGAATCCAGAGGATGGAAAAACCGACAATTGCCATGATCAACGGAGCATGCGTTGGAGCAGGTTTTGATATTGCATTGGCTTGTGACATCAGAACAGCCAGCGAAAAAGCAAAGTTCATGTGCGGCTTTGTAAAGCTTGGTATATTTCCTGGCTTTGGAGCTGCATGGTTTTATCCAAGAGCAATGGGATTGGCAAAGGCTTTTGAAATGCTTTATACAGGCGATATGTTGTCTGCAAAAGAGGCAAAAGAAGTTGGTATGCTAAACAAATTGTCGAGCCCTGAAGATCTGGAAACCGACACCATGAAAATGGTTAATAAAATTATTAAAGGCCCACCCATTGCTTTAAGATTGATGAAATCCCAGGTATATAAGGGCATGAATACTAATCTCGATGCAGCCCTTGATGATGCTGCTGTCTGTGAATCGATAACCCTTGCTTCCAAAGATTTTGTGGAAGGTGTTACAGCTTTCAGAGAAAAGAGAGTTACTGAATTTAAGGATAAATAGTGCCTTAACTAAGGCTGTCTTTTTAGGCCAATGAATAATATAAATTTTCAAAAAATTATTGTAATTATTCAGCGATGCTGATTACAGACACGATTCAGATCTGATTTAATTACTGCCTTAAGCTTTTAAATGTGTTCAAAAAAGCAAAGAAATTTTTGATCATTCCTACAAATGCACACAGGTTGAAGGGGTGACGAATTTTCTCCTTTAGCCTTCAGCGCAGCTGGCTAGATTATACCTGAAGCTATGCACGTAAACTGAATAATTACAAATTATTTTGGATTCGTAATTGATTATTAAAAAAGCATAGAAATAATTTTTTACATAAAAAAAGGAGTTTTAAAATGAATGAAGAAAAAAAAATCAGAGTGCTTGTCGCAAAACCTGGTCTCGATGGTCATGAACGGGGGGCATGGGTCGTGGCTTACGGCTTAAGAGACGCCGGCTTTGAGGTTATATATACAGGTTTAAGACAGACTCCTGCGGAAATAGCCAAGGCGGCTGTACAGGAAGATGTAGATATTGTGGGGCTTTCCGTTCTTTCAGGGGCCCATGTTACTTTGACCGCCTCCATAAAAGAAAAATTAAAAGAGATGGGTGGAGACGACATTAAAATAATCATTGGTGGAATTATACCCGAAGTAGATCATCCAAAGCTTAAGGAGATTGGGGTAAGCGGAATCTTTACTAGTGGAAGTTCAATAAAAGCAATAGCTGAGCATGTTAGGGAAGTTTGCTGATTTTCCTGAAAATATTTTCTGTAACGATCCAATGCGGGTTATGCCAGTGATTTAAATTATGCCTGAATGAAAAATTTTGTTTTTATTCAGGCATAATTTGTATGATAACCTATGAACAGGGTGCTATATTTTTTTGTGTGTTGAGGTATTTTTTGAACTCATCTTCTGTTTGGGCGGAGATTAATCTTGGGGCTATAGCTCATAATGTACGGGAGATTCGCAGGTTTGTAAAACCTGATGTTTGTCTTATGGCGGTTGTAAAATCGAATGCCTATGGACACGGGATCATTGAAACAGCTCAATGTGTCCTTGCTAATGGAGCAGGGGCTCTGGGAGTGGGCAGGATTTCCGAAGGAATCTGCTTAAGGGAATCGGGTATTGATGTGCCGGTATTGATTTTCGGATTTACTCCTCCCCGGTTGGCCGGAAAGCTTCTTGAATATGATTTAACGCAAACAGTCTATTCTCTTGAGACCGCCAGGGAATTTTCAGATGCAGCCCTTGCATCCGGCGGGAACATCAAAATTCATCTAAAGATAGATACAGGCATGGGGCGGCTGGGGGTGATGCCTGACTCCATAAATGAATGCATCTTAATTACGCAATTACCAGGTCTGTACATAGAAGGTATTTACACTCATTTTGCCACGGCTGACAGCAAAGACAGGTCATACGCAAATAAGCAGCTTAACATATTTAAAGAGCTTTTAGATAAGCTTCATAAGGAGGGGATAGATATTCCCTTGAGGCATGCGGCCAACAGCGCTGCAACAATTAATATGCCTGAAGCTCATTTTGATATGGTTCGTTGTGGAATTTTGCTTTACGGCTTATATCCGTCAGCAGATGTTAAAAAGGATGCTGTTTGTGTCAGACCTGCCATGGCTCTTAAATCCAGGATTATTCATTTAAAAAAAGTACCCTCCGGTGCAAGGATTAGTTACGGTGCTTTTTACGAAACAAAAAAACCGGCAATTATAGCCACTGTTTCTGCCGGATACGGGGATGGCGTAAACCGCTTATTATCATCTTCCGGTTCAATGCTGGTGCGTGGGTACAGAGTGCGGATAATCGGTCGTATATGCATGGATATGACCATGCTTGATGTGGGACGGCTTGATATCAGCAGAGGTGATGAGGTGGTTATCTTTGGTAATCAAGGGGATGAGTTTCTGGGTGCGGATGAAATCGCGGCAGCAGTTAATACAATAGGATATGAGATTTTGACATCTATACCTTCAAATCTTCACAGAGTCTATAGATTCCACGATAATTAATTTCACAGGGACAAAAAGCACAAAATGATCAGGAATAAAATTACAAGTCGAGTTTTCCTTGCAATTTTATTTGAGTTAGTATATAGGTGTCGAAGCATTTTTTCTATTATTTAATGTTTAAATGTCTAAAATTTAATGTAAAGGAGGCGAGGCGCTTGAAAGAAATTCAGGTCAACGTGATTAATAATGACCTTGAAAGGGCTATGCGAATTTTGAAAAAAAAAATTCAAAATGATGGCCTTTTTAAACGTTTAAAATTGAAAAAAAGTTATGAAAAGCCAAGTGAATACAGACGGCGAAAAATGCGGGAATCTTTGAGAAGACAGAGGATTACAGCTTCACGGAAAAAGTATCAAAGAGTTCAAAGATTTCAAAGATTCTAATTTGCAGAATTAAAGGATTACAGAGTTTTATTTAATTTAAGGAGCGGGGACTAAATAAATTCTCTATTCCTCCTGCGCCATTTTATAGATTTTCACATAGATATAGACCGTTACATAAATAATTTCACTACGTTATCGGTCGTTGGAGTATTTAAATATTTAAATACGCTTTCCTCCCTCTGACCTTGTGCTAAATTTTACTAAATTTTACTAAATTTTACTAAATTTTAAAATAGGGTTATTATCTGAACATCTATATCTCTTGCCTGCTCCTTTACCAAAATTAATTATCTGAAAATCTATAAACACTAATTGTATTGCCCGGCATGAATAATAATTTAGCCGGGCTTTTTTTATCTATTATGACACCTAACAATTCTTATGCTGATTGTCTTAAGGCTATGTTCGGCCTTAGAAGGTTTGGTATTAAACTGGGCCTTGACGTTATTAGAAAAATTTTGACTGGTCTGGGAAACCCACAAAAAAAATTTTCATCCATACATATTGCAGGAACCAATGGTAAGGGCTCCATAGCAGCCTCTCTTTCTTCAATACTACACGAATCCGGATATAAAGTCGGGCTTTATACATCTCCCCACCTTGTCAGGTTTAATGAAAGAATTTCTATAAATAACAGCCCTGTTTCTGATGATTGTATTGTGGAAGCATATAATGCTGTGCAAAATATCGACCCTGGTGATCGTGAACTTACTTTCTTTGAATTTGCAACAGCCATGGCTTTTTATGAGTTTAACCGGCAAAATGTTGACTGGGCGATTATTGAAACAGGTATGGGTGGACGGCTGGATGCCACAAATATTATAAAACCGGTTATTTCCATAATTTCCAATATATCTTTGGAACATCGGACATATCTGGGGGACAGATTGTCTGAGATAGCTTTTGAAAAAGGGGGGATTATAAAAAAAAATTCTCCTGTTATAACCGGAGCAAAACAAAAAAGCGTTGTTTCAGTCTTAAAAGATATTGCTGCTAAAAAATCTGCCCCTTTTTATGCCCATGGAAAAGATTTTAATACCAGATTGTGCAAAAATGAACAATTTACCTATTTTGGGATGGAAAATACCTGGCGAAACATGCAAACATCCTTAATGGGAAAACACCAGATTGATAATGCTTCCCTTGTCCTTGCTGCATGCGAATTGCTGAATCAAAATGGTGCGGATATTCAGCTAAGAAGCATTAGAGAAGGTCTTCTTAAAACAAGATGGCCAGGGAGACTGGAAAAGATTTCTGATTCTCCCGTTATAATTTTAGATGGGGCCCACAATTTAATTGCGGCTCGCAGGCTTGCAGAATTTCTAGTGCAGAATATAGCCAGGGATAAATTAACCCTGGTTGTGGGTATTCTAGATGATAAGCCGTATTCTGCAATGCTCCGATCTCTTTTACCCGCCTGCTCCAGGGTAATATTGACATCCCCTAAAATAGACAGGACTCTCGGCCCTGAAAAGCTTTATCCCATTGCTAAAGAAGTGATTGATGATGTAACCATTATTCATGATGTTAATATGGCTGTTGCCCATGCCATAAAAACAGTATCACCGGATGAAGCTGTTTGTATTGCCGGTTCACTTTATGTGATAGGCGAAGCTAAAGAGGCTATTTCCAGGCTTTAAGAATTTATCAACATCTATAGACTGGCACTTTCCATGAAAATAAATACCATAATTAACAGGTATATTTTTTTACAGATGTTCTTCCCCTTTGTTGTCAGTCTTTTGTTTTTTCTGGCTCTATTTTTAATGACAAAAATATTGGATATTACCAATATGGTTGTAAATTATAATATAGGGCTTGATACTGTTCTATTGCTCCTCTTTTATACAATCCCCCGTTTTCTGGAATTTGTGATTCCCATATCGATAATGACGGCAGTTCTTGTTACTTTTATCCGCATCGACGGAGACAATGAGATCATTGCATGCAAAGCATTTGGAATCAGCATCTATCAAATTGTCCCCCCTGTTCTACTTTTTTGCATGATGGGGTCTATTATAACAGTTTTTATAACAATATATGGTGTCCCCTGGGGCAGAATATCTTATAAAAAGATAACCTATGAAGCGGCTTCTTCCTACCTTAATGTGGCTTTTAAGGAAAGAGTCTTTAATGATAATTTTAAAGATGTTATCCTCTATGTAAATAAAATAGATCATAAAAAAAATCTTTTTACAAACGTCTTTATCAATGACCAGAGGAATCCTGATGTGGCAAGTACCATTGTTGCTCCAAAGGGGGTTTTCTTTTGTGACAGGGAAAAATATGTTTTTCATCTTCGCCTGCATAATGGTTCAATAAACCAGGTTAATATGGATAAACAGTCGATTCATTCTGTAAATTTTGATACATATGACATGAAGTTTGATTTAAAAGGAGCCGTTGATAAGGCAAAAAAAATAACTAAAAAAGAAAAAGATATGACCCTTACGGAACTGAGAAAAAAGATAAAATCTTCAACAATAAGGGATACAGACTATTACAAGGGGTTGCTCGAGTTTCACAAAAAATTTTCCATACCTTTTTCATGCATGGCTCTTGGATTGATTGCCATGCCCCTGGGTATTAATACAGGCTCCGGGAAAAAGTCCTTCGCGTTGGGTGCAGGCCTTATTTCCTTGCTTGCTTATTACATTCTTTTATCTGCGGGGTTTGTTTTCGGGGAAACAGGTTTTTACCCCCCGGTAATGGGAATGTGGATTCCCAATATTGCAATAGGCTGTGCCGGGGTATTCCTTTTAATGAAAGCATCAAAATAATTTATAATATTTTCCATGCCGATAATTTACCGCTATTTAGCAACCGAAATTATAAAATTTTTTGGAATAGTAATGTCTGTTGTTGTCAGCATTTATCTTGCTGTCGATTTTTTTGAAAAAATAGATAATTTCATCGGCGCAAAGGTTGCGGTTGTGAAATGTATTATATTTTTCATTTTCAAAATACCCTATATTGCAATGCAAATATCACCGGTATGTGTGCTCATGGCGGTTTTGATAACTTTTTGCCTTATGGTGAGAAATAATGAGATCTTGGCCTTAAAAAGTAGTGGTATCAGTCTTTTTCATCTTTTTCGCCCGGTTTTTATTTTGGGAATTTTTTTTGCAGTCGCTCTTTTTTTTCTATCAGAACTGGTGGTCCCTGCAACCATGGAGAAGTCCATTGGGATATGGCGAAAAGATGTGAAAAAAAAAACTGACTTTGCGACAAATAAAAAAAACATCTGGATCAGGGGGACTAATTCAATCACCCATATCAGATCATATGATCCTGTTAATCAGATGATTTTAGGATTAACCCGAGAAGTATTTGATAGAAATTTTACGCTAATCAAAAGGATAGACGCAAAAAAAGGGGTCTGTAAAGGGGATAAATGGATTCTATTTACAGTCATGGAGCAAAACTTAAAAAAAGAACAAAATAAAATAATGCTTTATGATGAAAAAACTGAAAAATTTGATTTTTTGCCTGATGATTTGTCCACCCTTGTACAAAAACCAGAAGAGGTCGGTTTTTTTGAACTTTTTTCATACATAGATAACATAGAAGCTGAGGGTTATGACGCAACGACTTACAGGGTTGACCTTTATGGGAAAATAGCGTTTCCTTTTGTCTGTATTATCATGTGCCTCATCGGTACAGGGGTCGCACTTGGGGAAAAAATAAACGCCTCCATGCCTGCAAAGATTGTCATTGGAATAGGAATAGCGTTTGCTTACTGGGTTGTTCACAGTTTTTGCGTATCCCTTGGGTACGGGCAGATACTCCCCCCGTTAATAGCAGTCTGGGTTGCAAATGTGCTGTTTTCTTCCTTGGGTTTATATCTTTTGCTGAGTGCGGAATAAAAAAATAAAAACAGTAATTTCCTTATCAATCACTTCATAAACAATTCTGACTCTTTTATTATCCACATATAATTTTCTTAATTGTGATAAGTCCAGTCCTTGCTTGTTTCCAAGAAGTTGGCCAATTTCTGAATGTTTTTCAAGTTTAGCAATCTGTTTTGCTACAAGTTTTTTAACTCTGCCATCTAATTTAAAAAATTCTTTTGCAGCTTTTGGATGAAATTCAACCCTGTAGTTCATCTTTATCCATTCCTGCCTGTTTCAAAACCTCATCAAAAGATATATAATCAGACTTTGGAGTGGTTTTTCTTTTACTTACCGTGTTGTAAATTTCAATATGCTCGAGAAGTTCCAGGTCTTCCTGAATTTTTTCATACCTTTCACGGCTGATCATAACCGTTTCAATTTTAATGTTTCGTAAAACAGCTACTTTTTCAAGACTGTGGTTTTTGATTTTGTTTAAAATAAGACTAAGACTTTTCTGCAGTTCTGTTGAACTGATCATCTCTTTATCTGCATAACCTATCATTTTGCATTCCTCCTATTAATAATAACAATTCTATATGTTATTATATAGATAATTTTATA
>JAUVKE010000444.1 GCA_030592105.1 Desulfobacteraceae bacterium | reverse complement strand
TCATGCCGTGATAGCTTTCAAGGTTTATCTTTGTTGTCTGACAGGCGCAAAGACCTAATACAACGGCCGCCACGAATAATATTGTCTTTTTCATACTGTCTTTCCTTTTTCAAATAACCTTTTGATCTATTGACAAGTTATTTTCGGTTACAGCGCCGCAGAGCGGCATAATCTATCTTTTTACAAAGCCGTCAGGTATCAACCGGTAATTTTATAATAAATTTGGCACCTCCGCCATCGGGTTTTTCTATCGTGATAGTGCCTCCGTGTCTTTGTATAATTTCGTGGCAGATATAAAGTCCAAGACCGGTTCCCTTTCCAACCTCTTTTGTTGTGAAAAAGGGTTTGAAAATATTCTGCCGTATAGATTCAGGAATGCCCGGTCCGGTATCCCTGCATTCGAAAACCACCTGTTTTGTATCTTTATCAAATCCGGTTGCAAGATTAATTGTTCCTTTGCTGTCTATAACAGACTGTATGGCATTTTGAATAATATTGATTGCAACCTGGCCCAGATTAGCGAAGTTTCCCTGTATTTCAGGCAAATCGTCGGCGTAATTTTGGACTATGTTTATCTCAAGATGTTTGTACTGATTATGCAGTACTCTTAAAGCGTCCTTTAATACTGAATTTATGTCAACTGCCTCTGAAAATGTCTGGGTCTGCCTGGAGAGTCCAAGCAGGCTTGATATAATTGACTTTGCTCTTCCCAGCTCCTTGTCAGCAAATTTAAGATCGTCTATTAGATCCTCATCCGGTGGACTATTATTATCCCATTGAGACAGATCTTCAATAGTGGACTGTATCAGGCTTGTAACGCTTGCAAGCGGATTATTAAGCTCATGGGCGGTTCCTGCCACGAGCTGGCCAATTGCAGCAAGGCTTTCCGATTGTATTAACTGTTCCTGTGTCCTTTCTTTTTCATACAGGGCATCTTGAAGAGCTTGTGTCCTTTCTTCTACCTTTTTTTCAAGATTTTTATTCAGATCATCAATAACTTTGTATGATTGAGCATTTTCTATTGCCAGGGAAGACTGACTTGCAAGTGTTTCAAGAAGATCAAGATCTTCTGATGAAAAAAGATCTCCGGAGAGTTTTTCACCAAGAATAATAAAACCGTTTAATGTATTCTCAAAGATCAGAGGAAAGGCTATTTCTGCATATACCATATTCATGTCAGATAACACTTCCTCAATTTCAGATTCTTTTGTTCGTTCGATTAAATTTTTCTTTATAACCGGCTGGCGGTGTTCTTTCATGAATCCTACGAGAGAAGCACTGTCTGACATGGATATCGAGCGAATTTGATTAAAATATTTCCCCCGGGTTGCAAAATTTATAAAATCAGAGTTTGTCTTGTTGCGTAAAAAAAGAGCACAATTATCTACCAGCATTGCATTGACAACTGTATTCATAAGGCGTTTTGCAATTTCATTAATGTCTAGAACAGAGGTAATCATAGAGCTGACATTTTTTATTGTTTTCTGGTAATCGTATTTGCCTTTAAAAAACATGTTATCAATAAGTTCCTGCACTTTTGTTTTTAGGGGCCCAAAAACCAGAACAATAAGTATTACAAAAAGAACGGGGAAATATATTGAATCTGAAAAATCGAACCCTTCAAACAGTCTGTTTGCCACCATAATGATGAGGGCGTATATACAGGTAAGGAGAGCGGTAAGCACAGAATAAAGAAGGCTTTTTTTGATCAGTATTCCCATATCGAGCAGATCGTGTTTAAACAGCCCGACAGCAAAAACTATTAGAGGAATAAAACTAAAATTACCCGGCGGATATACCGGATAACCAAGGATGGGGAGAACATTCAGCCCGTTCATGAGCCCCATGATTCCAAATCCAGCGAAAATATACTTGAGCTTGTTTTTTTGAATGCTGTTTTTTTCGCTGTGTATTTTATTATATATAAGTATCAGGGCATATATCGTAACGAACATGCTTCCCAGACCGAAGACAGGATAAAGTGTTCCGGCTTTTGCAAAAAAACCGTATGAATACTTATGCATGGACTCAATATAAAGCGGGGTAGGAGTAAAGCACATAAGGATGAATGTAAGGGCATAAGAAATCCGGACAAGCCACTTTCGGCCCTGAATGCCAAGATAGGCATGGAAAAATTGTATATACAGAGGGATAAGATATATGATGAAGAAATGATCTATGCGGCTGATTGTCAGCGCTGTTTCAGACGATTTAACATTGAAGGCAAAAAGTTTGTCAATATAAAGAAAGGAGCCAAGCAGGCAGATCAATAAAAACAGAATGTTGATTTTTTTTTTTCGCCCGCGCAGCACGATTAAAGCGGCAAATCCTGCAAAACAGATAAGGGTCAGTAATGGGGGGATGCTATAATAATTCATGGT
>JAUVKE010000496.1 GCA_030592105.1 Desulfobacteraceae bacterium | reverse complement strand
ATGGAAAACGAGGCGATCCAGGAAATGATGCACAGTCGAACCCTTCTAACACCACAGGCGAACCCGGATTTGTGTACAGCTTGTGGAACCTGCGTCGATCAGTGTCCGGTGTCGGCCTTGTCCATGAAAGAAGACATCCCTCAAGTTGACGATGAAACCTGTATCAGATGCTTTTGTTGCCAGGAACTTTGTCCGGAAAAAGCGATTGAATTAAGATAATTTTTTAAATTCGTTCAAAATAGCGGAAAAGTTCCCAGTCAGTTACGGCTTTTTCGTTTTCTTTATTCTCCAGAAAAGCACAATGCACAAGATAATCAACAACCTGGTCTCCAAAAAGAGATCTTGCTGCCCTGGAATTATTAAAAAGCGCTGCTGCCTCTGAAAGAGACAAGGGGCATTGTGGCAGATCATCTGCAGCGTATGCATTTCCTGAAAATTCCTCAGGAGGCTCAATTTTGTTTTCAATACCATATATTCCGGATGCAAGGATTCCTGCAAACGTCAGGTATGGGTTGATATCAGCTCCGGGAATCCTGTTTTCAGGTCTGTAACTCTGTTTTGAACCTACAATACGATATCCTGTGGTGCGGTTGTCATAACTCCATGCGATTTTTGTGGGTGCAAATGATTCAGCACAGTACCGTTTATAAGAATTGACCGTGGGTCCGTAAAGCAGGGAAAATTCCCTGGTTAACTTGAGCATTCCTCCAAGATAATGCTTAAAGGTTTCAGAAGGGGAATTACTTTTTTCATCCCAGAAAAGATTTTTTCCTGTTTCACTGTTAAAAAGGCTTGAATGAACATGACAGCTGGAACCTGCCTCATTATAGTCATATTTTGCCATAAAAGTAACAGCAGCAGCATTCTGAAAAGCAATCTCTTTTATTCCATTTTTATATATAGCATGCCTGTCAGCCATCTCAACGGCGCCTGCATAATAAAGCCCTATTTCATGCTGACCTGCACCACATTCTCCCTTGTGACATTCAATGGGGATTTGCGCCTGATCCATATAGTTTCTTATCTTTTGAAGCAAAGGTTCATCAAATGAAGTTGCAAGAATATGATAATCTATTCTGTAAGCAGATGATGGTTCCATGTTTCTATAATACTGTATTCTTAAATCCGGATAGGTTCCTTTAAAGAGATGAAATTCCAGCTCAGACCCCACATATGGAGTTATTCCTTTTTGTGCCAGAATGTCACACTGTTTTTTCAGTATTGCCCTTGGAGACTGAACAACAGGTCCGCCGTTTTTATATACAAGATCACATACTACCATAGCCGTTTTTGAAAGCCATGGTATTACACGAAGAGTTTTCATGTCAGGCACAAATGCATAATCTCCATAACCCTTTTCCCAGGATGCCATCTTAAATCCGGACCGGGGTTCCATTTCCATACCTGCAGTCAAAAGATAATCGCAGCAGAAAAACTCTTTGTTATCTAGAAAAAATTGACCTGTAAGCCTTTTTCCCAGAAGTCTTCCAAAATAATCCGGAAAGACCGCAAGAACTGTGTCTATTTCATTTTTTTCAATCATTTTTTTAAGATCGTCAAAATACATACCTGACATGGATCAATCTCCTTATTATTGTTTTAGAAGTCCTCAGGCAGGTGTTTGGATGATTTTGTCCGGGTAGTTTGTATTCTCATTTTGTGAATGGTGGTTAAATATATGCCTGAAAATATCAAACAGATACCTGCAATGTGGTAAGAACGAAGTCTCTCGCCTAAGAATATGTACGCCATAATAGCACCGAAAACCGGCATCAGGTGTATAAATATTCCGGCCTTGCTTGCTCCGATAATTTCAACAGCCTTGTTCCAGAACATATAGGCGAGCACAGATGGGAAAACCGCAACATAAAGAACGCTGATGACGCTTGTCATAGTCAGTTTTATTGTGGCGCCCGT
>JAUVKE010000407.1 GCA_030592105.1 Desulfobacteraceae bacterium | reverse complement strand
GCGGCTCGGTTCTGATGCAAACACAGATAAACTGTTTAAAATTCTCTATCTGATTGTTGCAGATTTTTTATCTATCAGACTTCGTGATGCAAATGAAAAATTAATCAAGTGTAAAATGGAAAATATTGTACTCAGGTCAAAACTGGAAGATCTGACATCCTGATTTTTTGGTATCCTTCTACCTACCTTATCCTGAAAATTTTTTTAACAAAAATAACCATATCATTTTTGACAAATATAACCAGGTCATCCAGCAAGGAATAAATCACAGGAATCATCAATAAGGTAAGAATCGTGGAGGTAATCATGCCGCTGCCCACCGCAATAGCCATTGGCGATCTTGCTTCGCCACCTTCACTCAGCTCAAGAGCAATAGGCAGCATGCCAAAAAATGTAGATAAAGCAGTCATCAGCACCGGCCTGAGCCTGACTGGACCAGCCTCCAGTATAGCCTTTGTGCGTGGAATGCCTCGCTTTCTTAAAGTATTGATATAATCCACCAGTAAAATGGCATTTTTGGTTACAAGCCCTATCAAAATAATCATACCTAAAAGACTGAAAAGATTTAGTGTTTTGCCTGTAATTAAAAGAGCGCCAAAAGCGCCAAAAAGAGCCATGGGCAAAGCGAGCAATATGGTAAATGGATGGATAAAACTTTCAAATTGCGCTGCCAGCAACATATAGACCACAACTATGGCAAGAATAAAAGCAAATGTTAATGCATCAAACATTTCAATCATATCTTCACTTGTTCCACCAAAACTCAGCTCATAACCCCCTTCTTTAGGCAATACCTGTTTTGCAATTTCTTTAAGGTCGTCTATTGCCTCTCCGGTAGTCTTATTGCCGCCACGGGCATTGGCAAAGATGTGAATTGCGTGCTGACGTTCAAAACGTCTTATGGTTTGGGGACTCACTCCATTTTCAATATGTACAAGATTTCTGAGCTCTATCAGGTTACCGTTTTTTGCAGGCACCAGGATGTTCATCAAATCCTCGGGCCTGGTACGGTATTTTTCCATCAAACGTACCCGGATATTATATCTTTCTCCTTCATCTTCGTATTTTACTGATTCATCTGTGTATCCATCAATCAATATCCACAAGGTTTTGGCAATAGTGGATATATCAACCCCCACGTCAGCAGCCTTATTCCTGTCAACATAGATTCTGGTTTCCGGCTTTTCCAGCTCGAGGTCGTAGTCCACTCCAACAATTCCCGGGATTTTTGCATATTGAGTTTTGATATCGTCTGCATACTTTGCCAGTTTATTCATATCCGGTCCCCTTATAATACCATCAACATCTGTATTACGGGAGATACGGCCAATGGCTGAAAAATCTTCCACTGATATAACAACACCAGGAATGGCATTGGAGTTTTTCTGCACCATGGACATGACCTCTTTCTGGCTCCTTGTTCTCTTCTTAAGATCCTCCATAACAACAAAAAACCAGACATTATTGCTGTCATCAGTAGGCATTGCCCCCACCATACTGGTTATCATGGTGTTTTCCGGCTCCTGAGCAGTTATATCTTCCAATCGTTCAATGAACTGTTTTGTATATTTGATACTCGACCCAACAGGAGTTCGCATACTTATCATATAAAGGCCTCTGTCTTCCATTGGCAAAAATTCTTTTTTCATTTCCAGGCCTAAAAAAACAGTGGCTGTAAAAATACCAGCTACACATAAAAGCATAACAAGCCGGTGGTGTAAGGCAAATCCTAACATTACCCTATAATTTCTGGTTACATAATTTAAAACAGACTCAACAGATTGATGAAACAGATTTTTCTTCTTCACTTTATTGCTTTTGAGCTTTAAAATTCTTGAACAGAGCATGGGGGTGAGTGTAAGAGCTATAAACAGGGAAATCATTATAGCTGAAATAATAGTGAGTCCAAAAGGATAGAGAAAACGTCCCATAATACCTTTCATAAACGCAACAGGTATAAAAACAACACAGATACTCAAACTGGCTATTATAGCGGCAAATGCTATTTCACTGGTACCAGAAGAGGCTGCTTCCATGGGACCCATCCCCTCTTCCATATGGCGATAAATATTTTCCAGAATAATGATAGCATCATCAACAACCAGTCCTATTGCCACAGATAAGGCAATCATTGTCATGTTGTTTGCTGTAAAATCCAAAAAATACATAAAGGCAAAAGCACCTATAATGGAAGTCGGAATTGCCAAATTGACAATCAGGGTGGAGCGAAAATTCAATAAAAATATGTATAAAATAATAATTGTAAGTATCACTCCGACCAAAAGATCAACCTGCACCCCTTCAATGGTACTCCTTATAAATTTGGATCTATCCCAGCTAACAGTATATTCCATCCCTTCAGGTATAAGTGGTTCCAGCTCTTTTATCTTTTTTTTCAACTTTTCTGCCACTTCAACCACATTAGAACCCACCTGTTTTAATATCTGTATTCCCACAGCAGGCTGTTTATTATAACGCAGAAAAGAGCGCTCTTCTTCCATGCCGTCTTCTGCGTAACCTATATCTTTAAGTTTAATAGGAACGCCGTTTTTATGATCAACTATCAGGTTATTAAATTCTTCAACACTCTTAAATTCACCCATTGTCTTTACAATAATTTCAGTGGGACCGGTTTTC
>JAUVKE010000330.1 GCA_030592105.1 Desulfobacteraceae bacterium | reverse complement strand
GACGAGCAGGCCCCCTCAATACTATATGCTGAAGATTCCAATTTTTTTCGGAGCCAGGTTAAAGGTTTTATGGAAGAAGCCGGGTATAGTGTTATAGAAGCCGAAGATGGGATAATAGGATGGGACCTTCTTCAAAAACATGGAGATGAAATTGATATGGTTGTAACGGATGTTGAAATGCCTAATCTTGATGGTATAGGATTTGCCGAAAAAATAAGGGGGGATCAACGATTTTCCCACCTCCCCTTGATTGCCCTTACAACTTTGGCTGGTGAGGAAGAGGTGAAAAGGGGAAAGGAAGCAGGAATAGACGAATACCTTATAAAACTCGACAGGGAAAAACTTTTGCGGGGTATAAAAAATTTATTAGGTGATTAAATTACATTTTTGTTCTGTTGTTAGAGCTGAAGTCTGAAAATGGCAAAGTCTTAAATCAATAATAAAAGAAGGAGTGTTATGCTGAAAAAGATATCATTAAAAGTTCAGATTCTGCTCGGGTTTGCAGTTATTCTTGTTATTATGCTGGCTGTTATTACAATCGGTTTCACAGGGGTTGGAAATATTGTGGATGATTCTGTTGATATGATAACAGGGGAAAATATCAAATCTCAAATAAGAGGCCAGCAAATCAATCTTCTAAACTGGATGGCAGGTCTTTCCGAATATCTGAGCAACCCGGAAATAAAAGAATTAACCATTCATAAAGATTTTAAAAAATGTGGTGTGGGAAAATTCCTTTACGGAAAAGAGCGTAAAAATGCAGAAAAAACTGTTCCTGCTCTGGCCAAAATCTTTAAATCAATGGAGACGACACATAAGCAGATTCATGAATCTGCTTTAGAGATAGAGCGTAACATGAATAACCTGAACATCGGTGAAACATTGATTTTTTTAAACAATGCTGAGGTACAATTACGGATTTGGAAAGCAAATTTACTTGATGATATACTTGGGAAAAAAGAGACTCTTTCAGTGAATTTAGATGGAGCAAAAAGTACTTTTGGTAAATGGCTGACAAGTGGTGAGGCTGATGCTTTTGAAAAAGAATTTTCGGCTTTTGCTTTTACTGTCCAGAAGCTTAAAGCGATTCATAAAATGGTCTATAGTATGGGTGGCCTGGTTAATAAAAAAATAGGTTCAGGGGATTATGACGGAGCACTCTCTCTTGCAAAGGGAAGATTGTCTGCCATACATGGAAAGATTATAAACGACGTAGGAGAGATGTCTGATCTTGTAAAGGAGCATGAATTTGGTCAAAAGGAAGCAGCCCGCATTTTAAGCAGCGTAACCATGGAAAAAAAGATAAAGCTCCTTAAACTCATGCAGGATGCAGGCCAAATAGTAGACGAAAACATAATCGGGCAGGATCATGTTTTGGCAAGTGCTGGAAAATTAAGAAAAATTATAATGATGATAGGTGTAATCTCCATGGTTTTGGGAATTATTTTAAGCATATTTCTTGCTAACCGCATAACAGGCCCGATAATTAAAAGTGCTGAGTTTGCCAAGGCGGTGGCAGGTGGTGATTTCAAACAGCAGCTAAGCATTGACAGAAATGATGAAATAGGGACTCTTGTAAAAGCACTCAACAGTATTGTTGTAACCCTTGGAACAATGTTTAAAGAAATTTTAGGAAACATGGATCAATTATCTGCTTCATCTGTAAATCTTAAAACCATTTCCCACCAAATGACCTCCGGGTCCGATGAGGCTTCTCAAAAAACAACCCTTGTTGCTGCCGCAGCAGAAGAGCTGAGTTCAAATATGAACTCGGTTGCAGCAGCCATGGAGCAGGCATCAACTAATGTGGGGATTGTGGCAACGGCTGCAGACAATATGGCATCGAATATTGATGAAGTTGTCCAGCATACTGAAAAAACATTTAAAATTACTGAAAATGCTGTTCTTGCTTCCAACAGTGTTTCTGCAAAAATGAAAGAACTGGATAGGGCTGCTCAGGATATAGGGAAAGTGACGGAAACAATAACGGAGATTTCCGACCAGACAAATCTTTTGGCCTTAAACGCAACCATAGAGGCTGCCCGTGCCGGCGAAGCAGGAAAAGGGTTTGCAGTGGTGGCTAATGAAATAAAGGAACTTGCCGGGCAAACAGCAAATGCCACAAAAGAGATAAAAAATAAAATCGACGGAATTCAGGGATCTGCCAGCTCAACAATTACCGAGATAGAGGAGATATCAAAGATAATAAATGATGTAAATCAAATGGTATCTACAATTGCAGGAGCTGTTGAAGAACAGTCGAATACCACAAAGGAAATTGCAAACAATGTTGGCCAGGCATCGGATGGAATTTCTGAAGTTGCGGAAAATATTGCTCAAAGCTCCACAGTATCCGGTGAGATCGCCAGGGATGTTTCCGCCGTAAATCTGGCTGCAGGTGAAATTACAAAGAGCAGTTCCCAGGTCGATTCCAGCTCCATGGAGCTTAGCAGTATGGCTGAAACATTAAAAGAACAAATGAAAAGATTTAAAACATAGGAGTTTGGTTTTATTTTGGGTCGAAATTAAAACCAACCTCAAATATAGCCCTATGGGAGGTCCATATGCAAGGGACAAGTAAAGAAAAAACAGCCAGCAATTCCATTGAACTTGCAACCTTTTTTGTTGGGAGCGCTTTTTGCGGTCTGGACATATTGAATATCCAGGAGATCAATAAGCTCATGAAGATGACCCATGTTCCCCAGACTCCTGATTATGTTAAAGGTATATTAAATCTGAGGGGACAGATTGTAACGATAATCGATCTCAGGAAAAAATTAGGCCTTGCCGCAACAGGGTCAAAACAACAGAGCCGGAATAATATTATAGTCAAATCAAAGGATGAATATATAGGTTTTCTCACAGATGGGATCTCCGATGTTCTACGTATTAATTTGAATGAGGTGGAATCTCCCCCTGCCAATATCGGCGGTATTCAGGGGATATATTTTAAGGGGGTCTATAAAACAGAAAATAAGTTGATAGGCCTGTTGGATATTGATAAGGTATTAAAGGTGGACGAATAGCTGATTTTTTTTCATGAACAACAGGTTATTTTAACAAATAAAATTGATGGGGAATTGATGATTAAAAATAAGCCATTAACTGTTCTTGTTGTTGATGATACTGCTATTTTCAGAAAAATTATAAGTGATGTTTTAACTGAAATACCTGGTGTGGAGGTAGTGGGGATAGCACATAACGGTAAAATAGCACTGGATAAAATAGCCTCCCTGAAACCTGATCTGCTGACCCTTGACATAGAGATGCCTGAAATGAGCGGAATTGAGGTTCTCAGGCACCTGAAAAAAGAGAAAATTAATACAGAAGCTATTATGCTCAGTTCCCTGACCGATGCAGGAAGTGATATGACAATAAATG
>JAUVKE010000441.1 GCA_030592105.1 Desulfobacteraceae bacterium | reverse complement strand
GATAAATTATAATCATTTAATGCTGTGGTCAAAAGAGTTCTTGACTGGGTCAGGCGGGTCTCTGCATCCAGCACTTCGGTAATAATAGCAACTTGTTCCTTGTACCGTTCCGTACTTATTCTAAGATTTTCCTCTGCAGACGCAACACTCTTTTCCGCCACGTTAATATTATTCTCTGCTGTCTTAAGGTCATGGAAAGCCTTTTTTACCTGAAAATTAATCTGGTCTTCTACATCCGCCAGCTGCTCAACGGCCTTGTCTACGCCTTTTTCTGCCTTTGAAACGGCATGGTATGTCTTGCCCCATTCCCAGAACGTCCATGAACTTGTAACCATTACATTCCAGTTTTCCTTATCCACATAGTCACTCCCACGAACGTCAGGTTTATCTCCTCCCCTGTTATAATTTACGCTTGCTGCAATATTAGGGAAATATTTACTCCTGGCAAGTCTTACCTGTTTTTTTGCTATATCTATATGTTTTTTAGATGCTTTCAAACCAGGCCTCAATTCCAGCGCCTTGGCCACACAGCTGTTATATGGGGTCGTAAATTGAACAAATTCGAGAGTTCCAGCTGTATCGATAGGATCATTGATAGGTACATTTATAACATTGCTTAAGGTCGCTTTTGCCACCACAACTCTATTTTTTACTCTTTCCAGTGCTTGACGAGCTGCAGCCAGATCGACTTCTGCATTTAAAACATCAATTTTAGGAGTTAGACCAACAGTATAATATTCTATCGCAACTGATAGATGATCCTTTAAAGACTTGACAGAGCTTTCTTCAACTTCCAGCAACCGCTTTGCATTCTGAACCTGAAAAAAAGCTGCTTTTGCTTCAAGAACAACAGCCAGTTCCGTATCAGCCTGTATCATATCAGCCACCTGTTTCTGAAGATCTGTTATTTGATACCCTGTTAAAACTGCAAGACCTGTGAATATATTTTGAATGGCCGAAGTAGTCCACAAGTAATTATCTTTAGTTCCAAACTCAGCTGGAATAGTAGTACCGCCACTGTCGAATCCTGCCCACTGCTGATTATGAAAATAAGTATAAGTATAATTTGTTCTGAGCTTGGGAAAAAATTCCGCAAAGGCTTCTTTTTTAGCTTCATCTCCAGCCTCAACATCAATTTTAGAAATAATTACCTTATGATTTGCAGCCAAAGCCATCTCAATAACCTGGTTAAGGGTTAAAGCATTACAATTTTCTGATTTAAGGTTATCTGCATAAACATTAATCCCAAAGAAAAAACATGCTGTAAAAAAAAACAACAAAGCTCGGATACACTTCATAATTACTCCTATTAAAACTGTTATTAATTAACAAATTTATTAAAACCCAATTATGCCCATTCGCGCAACATAATATAATATCCAGCCGCAAAAAGCCCAACCCCTGTTCCTACAAGGATTAGCGCTTCCGGCCAAAGTTCAGCAAAACCTATGGCTTTTTGGAAAATACCGTTAGCTGCGATTAAAAAATGAGTCGTTGGAAGCAGATTCCCTAAAAATTGAACAAAAGGTTTCATATTTTCCATAGGTAAAAGCAATCCTGTAATTGCAACACCAGGAAACCAGACTGCATATGAAAGCAAAATAGCCTGCAGCATATTCTGGCATATACTCCCAACCAGGACACCTATACCAACATTTCCGATAAGAAAAAATAACATAAAGGCAAAAAAAGTAATAACGCTTCCCTTAACAGGAACATTAAACCATACCGCAACCAAAAAAGAAAAAACAGTAGCGAGAAGACCTATAATCAGAGGGGCTATCGCCTTGGCCAGAATAAATTCAAAAGCTTTTGCAGGTGTAACCATAAGCTGATCAATAGTCCCCCGTTCTTTTTCCCTGACTATGGCTACAGAAGATAAAACAAGACCCGCGATCAAACCTGCAACAACTATATGCAGTATCACCAAAAAATAGACACTATCCATTTCCTGGCTGTAAAATGTCCTTAATCGGCTGTCTATTCCTGGAAAATCCTTTATAATAATCCCTTTTTTATTCAACCTGTTAATTATTATATTCTTGTTGTAATCTGCTATAATTCTCTTGGCATGTCCCACTCCCTGACCTGCCATGTTAGCATCTCCGGCATCACAGAGATACTGAATTTTTGCCTTTTTATCAGACTTCAAAGCATTGGCAAAGCCGGTAGGAATAATTAAAGCTGACTTAACAGAACCGTCTTCAATCAAATCAGTTGCAGCACTATAACTTGAGGCATAGGAGTAGAGTTTAAAATATTCAGTTGATATGAATTTTATAACCAAATCCCGACTCGATTGTGTCTGATCAGAATCGTAAACAGTTATGGGTAAATAATCTATTTCAAACCTGAAACAGTAAGTGCATAAAACTATTCAGGCTGTAAAATGATAAAGAATAAGGAGCATTG
>JAUVKE010000509.1 GCA_030592105.1 Desulfobacteraceae bacterium | reverse complement strand
TGTTCTATAAGTATATCTAAAAGTTGATCCAGTTCAGGATTTTCCGGCATAAAATTCACAGCAAAAGGTTTGTCTGTAAGTCTTTTAACCTCAGTAATGTTCTCTTTGAGCTCATCAGGATTCATAAATGATGCTCCCAATATACCAAGTCCCCCGGCATTTGAAACAGCAGCGACAAGAGGAGGAAACGATACCCATGCCATTGCACCCTGTATTATAGGATATTTAATGCCTAAGAGGTCAGTCAGTCTTGTCTTCATATAATTCCCCTTTATGAAATCATTATTATAACTGTTCAGCTGTTAAAAGATGTTGATTGCACATGAAGTGATATATGTTAAATTGTTGAATATTTGTTTATTATTTTTGGAAGCATGATAAAATAAGAAAAAATCCACCTATGAAAAAGAACATATAACTAAGTGGCATATTAACTATATATGCAGCAGCAGCATGAATTAATCCAGTTGAAAGCTGTTCAGACCATGATACAGCTTTCTCACCGAAAATATCGGACATTAGTATTATTTTCCCAGATGTTTTCATTGCCATCAAACCGGTTAATGATTGATACCCCATGGTTAATAATCCACAAATACATAAGATCATTCCTGTTAATGCAAATTTAGTCATATCTGCCTCCTTTTAAATACCTAAATGCCCTGGTGGCGCAAAAAAATTATGTTACACTGGCAAACCATTCCGGTACAGCTTTTAAAACAGCATTAACTATAAATTTATCATTTTCATTAAGGGTTTTTCTTCTGATCATGGCATCAATAGTCTGTTTAAGGATTATCAACTTACCTGCTGTATGGATTATGGCAGGGTAGTATTCGTTGACAAAAAATTGTCTAAGCTTAAAACGTCCGATATCATTATTTGCCATGCTTGCAACCATTTTTTCAACAGCAGATTGTTCCTGCCCGCACAATTTATGTTTTGGTGATTTCATCATCTCTGCTGTGATGTCAAAACCTTCCACACACTTGAAGGTCATCTGCCAGTGATTGACATTACCGAGAGAATTTACCATAAGTGTATCGGTGGTAATAAGCCCCTGCTCCTGATCAATTTTTACACCTTTAAGCTGCGGGATATAATAATTATCTGATATGGAGCAAAAAGCGCTTACCCCCCCTGCAAAAGGATGTTCCATTATATCGTCGATTGTAAAAAAAGGTTTTTGCTCAAACCGTGCGTCTTGAAAAAGAATAAGTTCATCTTCTGTATAATGAAAGCGCTCATTCCAGAGCTCTTCAGGGGAGAGTCCTTTCTGGGTAAGGGAACTCTGACTGCTGAGCATTCCCATGCTGTGTCCTCCGCGCCAGGCTAAAGGGAGAGCCCCCACAACCCATTCAGCACTTCCTCCGATCTCGCCAATCATACAGTCCAGACCCCGGCCATCAGGAAAATGCAAACCTTCCAGTCCCATAACTACAGCAGGAAAAAGGTCACCATCTTTATCAAAAGGAGTAGCTATACCCATGGCATTAAGCTGGTTCATGGCTTTTTCATGGCGCGGCCTCTCAAGAAAAAAAGCAGTCATTTTAGAAAAATCTTTTTTATTCCCATTTGACATAAGGCGGGCTTCTTCTTCAATATCAGTATTTCTCGGGTTAAATTCCGGGAATGTGCTGCCTGAAATCCAGCGCTGCATATAAATATCGGGTATATGTCTTTTAAAATATGATTCTGTAATAAAGAGTGAAGTCAGTGAACTGTGAAGCCCTTTTACAGATTTGGTTG
>JAUVKE010000368.1 GCA_030592105.1 Desulfobacteraceae bacterium | reverse complement strand
TTAATTTTAAAAAAATTACCATAAGCTACTCCATTGAAACAGCAAAAAAATACTCTAACTATTCAGCGAATATGTAAGGCAGCATCTTTCATCAGCCACGCTGAATTCTGACAATCTATAATTATAACATACTTTATATTGATGAGTATTAATTAATAAACTCTAATTGTATATAGAGCGGTTTTTTTGTTTATATTCTGCCAAGTAAATCCCCTGAAAGTTTGTTTTGCCCCTTTTGTTGTACCAAGCCTTTGTTTCTCCTTTTGTTTAAACTCCCTGCGATAAATTTTCTAAAAAGCTCCATTGTAACCAGAGGATCAAAAAATGCTCACCGAGCTTACCGGCCAAATAGAACGTATTACCTATTCAAATGAAGAAAACGGGTTTGCCGTGGTAAGGCTGAAAACCTTTGGCCAAAAAGAACTTGTTACAGTGGTGGGGAGCTTTTTAGCCCCCGTGCCAGGTGCAATTCTTAAGATGAACGGTGAATGGATCAATCATGCCAGATACGGTGAGCAGTTTAAGGTTGTAAACTATAAAATTGAAGTTCCCGCCACGGTATACGGTATTAAGAAATATTTAGGTTCCGGTCTGATCAAGGGTATCGGTCCTGTGATGGCTGGGCGTATTGTTGCTGAATTTGCTGAAGATGCCCTTGATGTTATTGAGAATAATATTCAAAGGCTCCGCGGGGTTGAAGGTATAGGGGAAAAACGAATTGCAATGATCCAGGTCGCATGGGAGGAACAAAAAGAGATAAGAAGTGTAATGCTTTTTCTTCAAACCCATGGTGTGGGTATTGGTTATGCAACCAGGATATTTCGTGAATATGGGGACGATTCCATCAAGGTGGTGACGGAAAATCCCTACAGGCTCGCAACCGATGTTTTTGGAATTGGATTTATCACAGCGGATAATATCGCAGAAAAACTTGGCTTTGCCAAAGATGCTGTTGTTAGGATTGAGGCTGGTATAATTTATGTCCTTTATCAGCTCTCAGACGCCGGACATGTTTATTATCCCTATGACTCCCTTGTGGAAAAATCGATGGAGATTCTTCAGGTAAAAAGGGATATTGTTACAAAAGCAATCGGTATTATTGCCATGGAAAAAAGGATAGTAATTGAAGATATAAATGATGGAATTAAAGATTTTATCCCTAACAATAAGGGGGTTTTTCTTTCCAGGTTTTATCTGTGTGAAATCGGCATAGCCTCTAATTTGCGGAAACTGATCTTTTCGGCCAAAGGTATACGTTCAATAGATGCGGACAAAGCTGTTGTCTGGGTTCAGGAGGAATTATCAATACGGCTTGCCACAAAGCAGGTGGAGGCTGTAAAGAGATCCAATACAAGTAAGGTAATGGTGATAACCGGGGGGCCCGGCACCGGTAAAACCACGATTATAAATGCTATTATAAAAATATACTCCCGGGTAACCCAAAAAATTATGCTCACAGCACCCACAGGGAGGGCGGCAAAAAGGATGAGTGAAACAACCGGTCGAAAAGCAAAGACCATTCACCGTCTTTTAGAGTACAGCTTTGGAGAAGGGGGATTTAAAAAAAACAGCGAAAATCCTTTAAATTGTGATCTTCTCATCGTGGATGAAGCCTCCATGATGGATACCGCTATAATGTATTATCTTTTAAGGGCTCTTCCTGGTGAAGCTGTTTTTATACTTGTGGGGGATGTAAATCAGCTCCCTTCCATAGGGCCTGGAAAGGTGTTAAATGATATAATAGATTCAAAAAAAGTACCAGTGGTAAAACTTAAGGAAATATTTCGCCAGGCAAAACAGAGCAGTATTATCGTTAATGCCCATAGAATTAATATGGGGAAAATGCCTGTTTTCAAGCATTTAGAAAAAAACACTGATCTTTTTTTCATGGAGGAGGATGATCCCCAAAGGGCTTTGGAGATAATAACAGAACTTGTAAAAACAAGGCTTCCCGCTAAATTTAATTTAGATCCTGGCAAGGATATTCAGGTCTTGACTCCAATGCATAAAGGAGTTGTGGGTTCAGGGAACCTTAATGAAAAGCTCCAGGATGCATTAAATCCTGGAGGTGTTGAAATCAAAAGGGGAAACAGGGTTTACAGGCTTAACGATAAAGTAATGCAGATTAGAAATAATTATGACAAACTTGTATTTAACGGTGACATAGGCTGGATTGTTAAAATTTCACCGGAGGATCAGACCTTGCTGATATCCTTTGACGGCAGGGATATTGTTTATGATTTTGCCCAGCTCGATGAAATTGTTTTGGCATATGCTGTTTCCGTACACAAAGCCCAGGGTTCGGAATATCCTGCCGTGGTTATTCCTCTGCTTATGCAGCACTATATCCTTTTGCAGAGGAATCTTATATATACGGCAATAACCAGAGGGAAAAGGCTTGTGGTGATAGTGGGGACTAAAAAAGCCCTGGCAATGGGGGTGAGAAACAATAAGATAATGCATAGATATACTTTTTTAAAACAGAGACTCATGTAGCTTTTTAACTGATATGTATATAAATGGTAACTATGGATATTCAAATAATAAATTTTATTATAGCTCAGTCTATTGCTGAAATTATTTATATTCAGCGAATATGTACGGCAACAGGTATAATCTGATTAAACCATGAAAAACTCACAGATAAGAGGTCGTAAAGAAAGAATCTGTTGAAAATATAAAGTTGCGTAATAGTATGCCATAAAATGACGTCAATAAGTTCAGCCCTGATGGATTTTTTCTTAACGCTCTCTAATCTGTTTAAACAATTTCCTGTTTTAATAAAATCATACCTGTTGCCTATCTTAAACCAGCGACGCTGAATAGTTATAAATAGGCATTCTTCATCTGTTGGTTTATACATTATTTATTTCCAGTTTTATTTTTTTGTTCAGGGATAAAAAGTATAAGAGCCTGTTTAAAAATTAGTAATTAAGCGAAAAAATGGGGAAGCGAGAGCCAATTTTCTTGTTTTTTTGCCACATAGCAGAGCCATTTAAGAAAAAAAGTAAGAAAATTGAGGCCGTTTC
>JAUVKE010000077.1 GCA_030592105.1 Desulfobacteraceae bacterium | reverse complement strand
GTTCTGATACATCCGCTGTTGCCATAGCTGCGGCTCTTAAGGCTGATTTATGTGAAATTTATACAGATGTTAATGGAATTTATACGGCTGATCCCCATGTTTGCAAAAAAGCTGTAAAACTGGATAAGATTTCCTATGATGAAATGCTTGAAATGTCGAGTCTGGGAGCCAAGGTTCTCCAGATACGTTCAGTTGAATTTGCAAAAAAATTTGATGTGCCTGTACATGTGAGATCATCATTTACCCAGGAGGATGGAACAATGGTAATTAATGAAGACGCCGATATGGAACGGCTGGTTGTCTCTGGTGTAACCAGTAACAAGGATGAGGCGAGAATAACTTTAAAAAAAGTTCCTGATCAGCCGGGAATTTCTGCCAAGGTATTTACTCCCATTGCAAAAGCCGGAATTCTTGTTGATATGATTATCCAAAATACCCGTACCGGTGGAGAAACAGATCTTACATTTACCGTTCCACGGGGAGATATTAAACATGCCCTTGAAATATCAAAAAAAATAGCTGAAGAAGTCGGTGCCGCAGAGGTATTGTCCGCTGAGCATATAGCAAAGGTTTCTGTAACAGGGGTTGGTATGAAGAGCCATTCCGGTGTTGCAGCAAAAATGTTTGAGACCCTTGCAAGGGAAAATATTAATATAAGATTGATCAGCACTTCGGAAATAAGAATTTCCTGTATAATCGAAGAAAAATATTCCGAGCTGGCGGTCAGGGTGCTCCACACGGCCTTTGGGCTCGATAAAAAAGAGTAGCATGAAAAAATTTGGTACTGATCAACTGATATTTGTCTTTATAATGGGAATTATCCTTTTGAGCATAATCATTTACAGGATGTTTTAAGGCACCTTTAAAAGTATATTTTTTTATGAGTATGAATGAGAAACAGCAAAAGCTTTTACGTGGGCTGCCTGGGATCGACCGGATACTGGAGATATCAAAAAAAGAATCCTTTTTTATAAATATTCCAAAAGCTGTCCTTGTTACTGCTGCCCGTATTGCAGTTGATGAGCAGAGAATCGCTATTCTTAGCAGTATAGATACCTGCGATAACAGGGATATAACCGATTCATTTATACTCAGGTTTGTGAAAAAACATGTCCAGCAGATTATGGCGCCGAATCTTATCCCTGTGATAAATGGTACAGGGATTGTTGTCCATACCAATCTCGGCAGATCCCTTTTGCCTGAAAAGGCTGTGCAAAATATTATTTCTGTTTCCCGAAAATATTCAAATCTGGAATTTGATCTTGAAAAAGGAAAACGGGGTTCAAGATACAGCATTGTGGAAGATATTCTTTGTGAGATATGTGGTGCTGAGGCTGCCATGGTGGTGAACAATAATGCTGCTGCTGTTTTTATATGTCTTGATACAATGGCAAGGGAAAAAGAAGTAATAGTATCAAGGGGTGAGCTCGTTGAGATAGGCGGTTCTTTCAGGATTCCGGATGTTATGGCAAAAAGTGGGGCATTTTTAAAAGAGGTGGGAACCACAAACCGAACTCACTTGAGGGACTACGAGAACGAAATAGCTGAAAACACAGCCCTTTTGCTAAAGGTGCATACCAGTAATTATGCTGTTTTGGGATTTACTGCAAGTGTTTTATTAAAGGACCTGGTTGATCTGGGGATAAAAAATGACATTCCTGTTATGGAGGATCTGGGAAGCGGGTCTTTCATAGACTTTTCAAGGTACGGTTTCCCTAAAGAGCCGACTGTGCAGGAATCTGTGGCTGCAGGGGCAGACCTTGTCACATTCAGCGGAGATAAACTTTTGGGGGGTCCCCAGGCAGGAATTATTCTTGGCAAAAAAGCTTTTGTTGACAGGATTAAGAAAAATCCCATGGCTCGGGTGCTTCGTATAGATAAACTTACCCTTGCGGCTTTGGAAAGCGTCCTTTCTCTTTACAATGATTTTGACAATGCTGTGGAGACCATCCCTACTTTGCGTATGCTCACAGTACAGTTGCCTGTTATTGAAGAAAGAGCAATGAAACTTTTCAGTATGCTGGAAGATATAGGAAATCCCGGGCTGAAAATCAGACTGATGGACATGTCCTCCAGGGCCGGGGGTGGGTCACTTCCATTACTTCAGCTTCCCAGTAAATGCATTGGTCTGAATCTGGAAAATTACTCCCCGAATGCCCTTGAAACATTCATGCGAAAAAATGATCCCCCTGTGATCGGAAGAATAGAAGATGACACTTTTATCATTGATTTGCGAACAGTACATGATGATGAATTAATCCTTATTAAAACAGCATTGGCCTCTTTATAGCAATATGATTCGTTCTTATAAACCCATCGATTTAAATGGAATAAAAACCTACTCCCTTTTAAGCAGAAAAAGCAAGGTTACATCTGCAGATTTTGCTGAAGTATGGAACAAAGGGGGAACCTTTGAAAAATTCATAGACAGCCTCCCTGATTTGCTTGCGGCAAATCAGCTAAAAACGGTTATCTCTTCAATTGCATCCGCTTATGAAAACAAAAAAGTCGTTCTCTTTGCAATGGGCGCCCATGTTATTAAAGTGGGGCTGAATCCTGTTTTGATCGATCTGATTAAAAGGGGTATAATTACAGCCGTTGCTATAAATGGAGCCGGTATTATCCATGATTTCGAGCTTGCCATGACCGGCCGAACCTCAGAGGATGTGGCTGAATCCCTGGGGGATGGAACCTTTGGCATGGCCCATGAGACCTGTACTTTTTTAAGTGATGCAATAAAAAAAGGGGGAAGGGAATCTTCCGGTTTGGGGGAGGCTGTTGGAGCGGCTATTATAGAGGCCGATCTCCCCCATAAAGATATAAGTTTACTTGCGGCGGCAGTACAATATAAAATTCCGGTAACAGTCCATATGGCAATGGGGACGGATATTCTCCACATGCACCCGGAATTTGATCCCAAAGAAGCCGGGGGCGCAAGCCACAGAGATTTTAGAACCTTTGCCTCCGTGGTTGCAGGTCTTGACCAGGGGGTCTATATGAATGTGGGATCTGCTGTTATTCTTCCGGAAGTATTTTTAAAAGCTTTGACAATTGTACGTAATTTAGGACATAATGTAAAAAATTTTACAGCGGTAAATATGGATTTTATCCGTCACTATCGGCCAATGACAAATGTGGTGAACAGGCCAACCAGTGAAGGAGGGGAGGGGATTAATCTCATAGGTCACCATGAAATCATGCTCCCCCTTATAGCAGCAGGTGTTATAGAAAAAATCGGGCTTGGTTCTGATTCCAGCAATAACTGAGCTATAATAAAATTTGAAAATTTCTGAAACTCGCTGCGCTTAAACAACCAGAGTTTTTTAAATTTCACCATAGCTCAGTTCTGATTTATGATGGTAAAAGCTATAATCAACTCCAAAAAAATCGAAAAACAGAAACTAAAGTAATTTATCCATCAATATTTGCGCCCGTAGCCCAGGGGATAGGGCGTCAGCCTCCGGAGCTGAAGATCGCTGGTTCGAATCCAGCCGGGCGTACCACATTAAATCAAGTAGTAGTGACTAATATGTTAAAAAAAAGGAGATAAATATGGGAACTTCTCAAGAAAACAGTATGATTTTTAATATATTGCTTAAAGAAGAGGATAATCTTTATGCTGCCCATTGTCTTGAATTAGATATTGTGGCAACAGGGAAGACTCCTGACGATGCTAAAAGAGAAATTGTAGCCCTTGTTTGCGCCCAGGTTGATTATACCTTTAGTAATGACAATATAGATAATCTTTACCATCCCGCCCCAAAGGAAGTATGGGAAGAGTTTTTTAAATGCAAAGAACACAGTGAACAAAGGTATAAACTGGAAAGGACTTTTAATAAGGCTAAAGGGTATTTTGTCCCATCGTCAATTATAGCCAACACCTGCCAGGTTAATAATTATTGTCGTGCCTAAAAAGCCTTTTGCTTTAAAAGATTTACTAAAAAAACTAAAAGCTTACCTCGAAAAAGGGGTAAAGGTTCAGAAATTATCCTCTTAAAACCAACCTCGCCAGAATCAAAAAAAGGCCCTCAATACCCTGTGAAAAATCATGGGAGATCAACAGAAATTAGTAAAAATATTTTTTTGTCTAAATCCGCATACATAACAGCCATCATCTATTTTTATACAGCAGTGTCCGGTTATAAAACTGCAAAAAATAAAATACTTAGAAATTCTACGAAATTTATTAAATACTCTACAAAAACAATTAAACTCCCCCACGCAAGCTTCTAACCGGACATTACTGATCCTCACATAAATAATTTCACTCCGTTAATCTACAGTTACCCTCAAATCAAAACTGAAGATTTTTTTGAAACACCTTAAAGTGAGACATGTCTCATTCTTTCTCAATAAGATCTCTATCTTTTCTATCTTTTAAAAATTATTTTTTTTAAATTTTATATATTGCTAATTTATTTTTGACCGAACCCTAAGCCTGGTATGGCTTTTTGCCATATTTTAATGGCCAGTAAATATACCTGGTATGGTTTTTGCTTTTTTGTCATAAAACTTATCATAAAGCATGGTTATTGAATTTAAAACAAAAAGGAGATTATTAAGAGATGTCGGGAAAAAAAGATAGATTAGACAAAGGAGCAATTGTACAAAAAGATCGTGAAACTTTTGCAATAGTTCCCCACCTGCCTGGTGGTATATGCAGCCCGGAGATTTTGCGCAAGATTGCTGATGCATCTGAAAAATACAATGCTGCTGCCATTAAAGCAACTGGTGCCCAGCGTCTTGCCATTGTGGGGATCAAAGAAGAAGATCTCGATAATATTTGGCAGGATCTCGGCATGAAGCCCGCAGCAGCAGCGGGGATGTGTGTAAGAAGTATAAAATTTTGTCCCGGCACTACTTTTTGCCGCCTTGGACAGCAGGATGCCGTTGGTATTGGAATAAAGCTGGATGAACTTTATCATGGTTATGAACTTCCATCAAAGTTCAAGATCGGTGTATCAGGCTGTACCAATTGCTGCTCTGAATCCTGGGTAAAGGATATTGGCTTGATAGGGACGAAAAAGGGATGGAAGGTGGTGGCAGGTGGAAATGCTGCATCCCGTCCCATGATTGCACAGGTATTGGCAGAAGGGCTCACCGATGACGAGGCCCTTGACCTTATAAAGAGGACCATAGAACGGTTTAAAAAATATACAAAGCCCATGCGGTTGGGAAAGCTCATTTTAGAAGTTGGAATTGATGTTTTAAAAAGAGAATTAGGTGTTGAAACCAGAACAGCTGTTTCCGACAATATAGATACATCTAAAATAAATGAAAAGGCCTTCTTTAATATAAACTATGGAGTATATGTAGTAGGTTCAGTCAAAGATGGTAAATCAAATGGGCAGATAGCAAATACTGTTTTTCAGGTGAGTGATGATCCCCCGACAATTGCCGTGAGCATCAATAAAAATAACCTGACCCATGAATATATAAAAGATTCCGGTGTGTTCAGCGTTTCAATTCTGTCAGAAGAGACTCCCATGCCTTTTATTGCAAATTTCGGATTTAAATCGGGAAGGGATATTAACAAGTTCGGAGAGATAGAATACAAATCAGGAATAACCGGTGCACCAATTATCATGGATAATGTGTTAAGTTTTGTAGAGGCAAAGGTGGTCAGCGAAATAAGCGCAGGGTTCCACACCATTTTTATGGGGCAGATTCAAAGCGCCGATGTAATCAGGCAGGGGATTCCCATGTCTTATGCATACTATCATAATGTTAAAAAAGGAACTGAGCCGCCTAATGCCCCCACCCATAGAAAGGAAGACCTCAATAAAAAAACAAAAGGGGATCTTTATCGTTGCGAGGTATGCGGATATATCTATGACCCCGCAGAGGGGGATCCAGATGGCGGAATTGAACCAGGAACGGATTTTAAGGATATTCCCGATAACTGGGAATGCCCGGTTTGCGGAGTAAAAAAGAGTAATTTTGTAAAAATGTAAATTTTGAATCTGTTTAAAGCCGTATAATACCAAAGGTAAGGGGATATTTTTTTTATATATCCCTTACCTTATACCCTTAAATGCCATCAGGTATAATATCCGGATGGTCATTTATAAAGCGATAAAGTGTTGCTCTTCCAACATCAAGTTTTTTTGCAGCTTTTGCTTTATTTCCACCTGTTTGGACAAGGGCATTTTTAACAGATTCCTGATCAAGTTTCTTAAAACGGCCAGGGGCCTGTTTTTTTTCAACGTTGTTTTTTGTAAGCTCATCAGGAAAATTATCCGAAGTTATTGTCTCACCCCTGCATTTGATGGTGGCAAACTGGATGATATTTTCAAGTTCTCTGATATTGCCGGGCCATGAGTAGTCCATCATAAGTGAAATAGCTTCGCTGGAAATTTTTTTCTGTTTTTTACCAGTTTTTTCAGATGCCTGCCTTAAAAAATGTTTTACCAGAAGGGGTATGTCATTTTTTCGTTTTTCCAAAGGGGGAATATTGAGGGGAATAACATTGATCCTGTAATACAGGTCTTTTCGAAAATTTCCCTTTTGAGTCTCTTCCTTAAGTTTTTTATTTGTTGCGCTGATAATTCTTGTATCCACGGTTATTAGTTTTTCAGATCCTACTTTTTCAACAACACCTTCCTGTAAAAAACGTAAAATTTTTACCTGGGCCTGTTTAGGCAGTTCCGCTATTTCATCCAGAAAAATTGTTCCACCCTGGGCAAGCTCAAATCGGCCTTTTTTGTCACGTATTGCCCCTGAAAAAGCTCCTCTTACATGCCCGAAAAGCTCACTTTCGACAAGCCCTTCAGGGAGTGCTCCGCAGTTTATCGGCACAAAAGGCCCATCTTTGTGAACGCTTTCATCGTGGATTGCCCTGGCAACAAGCTCTTTCCCTGTGCCGGTTTCTCCATGAATATGAACAGGGACTGTATACGTAGCCAGCTCTCTGATCTGCTGAAAAATATCGATCATCACAGGGGTCTGGCCTACAATATTTGAAAATTTGGAAAGCTTCCCCGCCATGATCTCCAGATTTATGATTTCAGTAATATCTTTAAATGTCGCAAGTACTCCAAAATCTATTTCATCCTCATCTTTCATCATAACCACAGACATTTCAAGCTTTCGATTTTCACCATTTTTAGTGATAATATTAATTGAATAGTTTGAAGCTTTTGAAAGTGACGGACCTTTTCCGCAAAAAGAACATAGCTCTCCGCAAAAGGGGGTGCCAAATACCTCGTGGCAGTCCCTCCCCTCAGCATCTTTTTTGCTGTATTCAGTTATCTCTTCAGCTTTTTTATTAAAATAGAATATACGCCGGTTTAAATCATGGGCAATTACACCATCCTGAAGATTATCAAGGATCAGCTTTAGATTATTGTTGTTGCAGGAAATTTTTTTTAGGGACGCTGTAGTCATAATCAGTATTAATATTATAATTGAGCAGGATTGTCAAAAAAAACAATATCCTGACAAGCATCAAGGAGTTTCAGTGAACTATCCAGGTCGTCAAAGGAGAATACTTCAATGGAAACAATTCCTGTGAATCTCTTTAATATATTTAATATGGTTTCGATTTTTTCCCCCCCGAGCCTGGCCAAAGAAATATGATCCCTTTTATTTTCAACTCCATGGAGGTGAATAATGGAGATTCTGTCGATATATTTATTAAAAAAGGTCAGCGGATCAATTTGCTGCAGCATAAGGTGGCCTGTATCCATGCATATTGAAAAGGGAAAATCCATTATTATTTTTTCTATCCATTCAAAGGGGTAAAGGAGTGTTTCAACGGATATTTTTTCAGGTTTTATTCCTGATGCAGCAAGCTTTTCCATGCTTTTAAATGAATGATACTTCCATTTCTCCATATCTTTTGAAAAAGACTCTATATGAAGGGTATAGGTGGAGCAGGGGAGGGGAGATGTAAGGTTGACAATCTGTTTGATTGTATTTAGGGCATAATTTCTTGCAGATAAATCTTCAGACCCCAGATAAATATCCATGGGAAGGTGAATGTTATATGAAATTGAAAAATTGTCGGCAATGGCTGCAAGCTGCTTGATTTCCTCTTTGTCAGGGAGGCTTTCCCGGTCGCTTTCAAAAAGTAAGATCTCTATCTCATCTAAATAAGGGGCAAGCTTTTCAACATTGGGAAGAATCTTGTCAGGATAAATATAAGATGTTGTCCCTATGCTAAAGGGAAAAATTCCCCTGTAGGATTTTGAAAGGTCAGGTAACAGGTTGTTTTTGTCCTGAAAATTGTTCATATGCAGCATCCCATGGATATAATAAGAAAAAGAAAAGCTTCCACAATTTCGGTCATTGCTCCTAACATATCTCCGGTGATACATTCAATACGTTTTTTATAAAACATGATAAGAATAGCCACCAGTATAATAAAAGCCAGATTAAGCAATATCATTTTAAAGCCAATAAAAAAAGAAAGAACAAAAGGTATGGATAAACCCCAGAAATCGGTTATCTTTAATGGATTGGCAAAGTGGGCTTTTCCTGTTCCTTCCTCTCTTCCGTATTCGAAATAATATATTCCAAAGAGTATAGCTCCCCTTGCGTAGGCCGGTATTATAATAAGGAGTAAAATTCTATTGGAACCGATTCCCATTATACCGCACCACTTGATCAGCAGAACAGAAAAGATTGTGGCAAGGGCCATTGTTCCCAGCCTGCTGTCCTTCATAATTAAAAGAGCCTGATCTTTTGTACGGATACCTAAAAGACCGTCTGCTGTATCCCCAAGGCCGTCCACATGAAATGCTCCTGTTAAAACTATAAGAAGGACTACATCAAGAAGGGATGCAACCTGCTGCGACCATAGCATAAGGGCAATCTGGTCAAACATTGATATAATAACACCCAAAAAAATTCCCACAAGGGGGAAGTACTGGTGCATTTTCTTTATGTCGGGAGTCTCGGTTTTTCCAACAGGAAGAATTGTCATAAACTGTAATGCAGAAATAAATAGATTCATTTTTTTTGTACGCCTCCCCAAGTTTTGACCGATAAAGCAGTGAAATTATTTATGTACGGTTCATATATTATACACCCAAACTCCATGGGGTCAATAATTTGATTCTTCTGCATGGATAACAGGTCATCTCAATTAAGGCTGAAATTAGAACTAAGGGGGTGCTCAAAAATAACTTTACATTTTAAGCATTGCTAATTTATTTTCGAGCGAACCCTAAGTCCTTGATTTTTCATATAAATATTTTTGTTTCTCCAGGTTCTCCATACTCAAGCATACGGTTTTGTATCATATCTTCCAATCCGCCAAGGCTTTCATTGGTTAGCGCTTTGGGTTCACAATATCTAATACAATTAAAGCAGAGGAGGCAGTTAT
>JAUVKE010000318.1 GCA_030592105.1 Desulfobacteraceae bacterium | reverse complement strand
GTAAGTTTTAAAGTATCAGTTCAAATGCTAAGAACTATAAGTAAGAGCAGTTTATGGTTGATGGAAACAGAAATTAAAGGGAATTATTATGCTATTACGACACACATCAGAAGATATCAAGGAACGTAAATCTTTAACGGTAAATCCGGCAAAGACCTGCCAGCCCATAGGGGCAATGTATGCAGCCCTGGGAATACATGGATGCCTTCCCCACAGCCATGGCTCCCAGGGGTGTTACGCCTATCATCGCAGTACATTGACCAGGCATTATAAGGAGCCGGTAATGGCAGCCACAAGTTCCTTTACCGAAGGCGCTTCCGTATTCGGAGGCCAGTCAAATCTGCTCCAGGCAATAGATAATATTTTTACTATTTATGAGCCGGATATTATAGCGATTCATACAACATGCCTGTCTGAAACCATAGGTGATGATATCCCTCAGATACTGGGAAAAGCAAAGGTAACCGGCAAAATCCCAGAAGGTAAATTTGTTATTCATACCAATACTCCAAGCTATGTCGGCACCCATGTTACCGGTTTTGCAAACATGACCAAGGCCATGGTCGACTATTTTGCAGAATCAAACGGGCATAAAACAAAGCAGATAAATATAATTCCAGGCTGGGTGGAACCTTCGGATATGCATGAAATTAAAAGAATTGCCGCAGAACTGGAGGTGCCCATAGTCTTATTCCCGGATACGGAAAATGTGCTCAACGGTCCCCAGACCGGAAAATACGAAATGTTTCCCCATGGCGGGGTTACAATTGATGAATTAATAAGTACAGGGAGCAGTCAGGGCACCATCGCCCTTGGCAGCCTGGCATCCGGCTCTGCTGCTAAAGCCCTTGACACAAAGTGCAAGGTTCCATGCGAAATACTTGATCTGCCGATTGGAATCAAGGCAACCGACCGATTTGTGGATGCGTTAAGAAAAATGGCCGGGGTAAATGTGCCTGATACCATTACAACCGAAAGGGGACAGTTGATAGATATTGTAACAGATATGCAGGCATATTTTTACCATAAAAAAGTGGCCCTGGTGGGGGATCCGGATCAGTTGATTTCTCTTACGGAATTCCTGGTATCCATAGATATGATGCCGGTTCATATTCTCACAGGTACAAAGGACAAACAATTTGAAAAACGGATAAAAAAAATAACAGCGGATGTTCCCTATAAAGTAAATATTGCAAGCGGCAAGGATATGATGCTTTTTCACCAGTGGGTTAAAAATGATCCTGTGGATCTTCTCATGGGGAATACTTATGTCAAATATATAGCCAGAGATGAGGATATCCCATTTATCAGATTCGGGTTTCCTATTTTAGACAGGATAGGTCACAGCTATTTTCCCACGGTATGTTATCGGGGCGGAATACGAATTCTCGAAAAAATATTAGAGGCGCTGATGGACAGAATAGATAGAGACTCAACGGAAATTGAGTTTGAGCTTGTAATGTAGATTGTGGAGCAGAATATGAAAAGCATACAAATATTAAAAGAAAGAAAAAGGCAAATATATCATAAAGGTGAAGAAGCCTTTGAGATAGAGTGCGGAAAAAAGAGTCTGGCCGGTTCTGTGAGCCAGAGGGCTTGTGTCTTTTGTGGGTCCAGGGTTGTGCTTTATCCCATAGCCGATGCTTTGCACCTGATCCACGGACCCATTGGGTGCGCATCATACACATGGGATATCAGGGGGGCACTTTCATCCGGCCCCCAGCTTCACCGCATGAGTTTTTCCACTGACCTTCAGGAAAACGATATTATTTTCGGCGGTGAAAAGAAATTATATCAGGCTCTTATAAAGCTCATAAATATGTATCATCCAAATGCCGCATTTGTTTATGCAACCTGTATTATCGGAATTATAGGAGATGATATTGATTCTGTATGCAGGCGTGTCTCAAAGGAAAAAGGGATCCCTGTGCTGCCGGTTCATTCCGAGGGATTTAAGGGAACAAAAAAAGACGGGTACAAGGCTGCCTGCGAAGCTCTTGCACAACTGGTCGGTACGGGGTCCATTGAAAACAAAGGTAAATACAGCCTTAACATAATGGGAGAATTTAATATTGCGGGCGAGGCCTGGACCATAAAAAAATATTACGAAAAAATGGGGCTTGAAGTCTCTACAATTTTTACAGGAGACGGTCGAGTTGATAAAATTAAAAAATCCCACGGAGCAAAACTGAATGTGGTGCAATGTTCAGGTTCCATGATGCATCTTGCTAAAATCATGGAAGAAAAATACGGTATCCCATATATAAGAGTATCATATTTCGGGATAGAGGATATGTCAAAGGCCCTTTATGATGTTGCAGATTTTTTTAAGGATAACCTGCAAATCATGAAAAAGACCAAAGAACTGGTGCTAAAAGAGATTAATGCTATCTCCCCTGAAATAAAAAAATATAAAAAAATTCTTTCAGGGAAACGGGCTGCCATATATGTGGGAGGTGCGTTTAAGGCATTTTCCATGATAAAGGCATTAAGAACCCTTGGAATGGAAGTTGTTCTTGCCGGATCTCAAACAGGAAATGAAGATGACTATAACCTTTTAAGGGATATGTGCGAAGATGGAACAGTGATTGTTGACGATGCCAATCCATTGGAACTTTCCAAATACTGCCTTGAAAAAAAGGTAGATCTTTTTGTGGGCGGCGTAAAGGAAAGACCCATGACCTATAAATTAGGCATAGGATTTTGTGATCATAACCATGAAAGAAAAATCTCCCTTGCAGGCTACAATGGAATGATAAATTTTGCCAAAGAAGTTTATTCTTCAGTCACCAGCCCGGTCTGGCAGTTTACGCCCGGGAAAAAGGGGAAAAAAGGGGGGATATAAAATATGAAAACCCGGATAAAAGAAGAATATACACCCACAAAAAATGCGTGCAAGCTTTGCAGCCCTTTGGGAGCATCCTTTGTTTTTAAAGGTGTGGCAAACTGTGTTCCCCTGTTGCACGGATCACAGGGATGTTCGACTTACATACGCAGATATTTAATAAGTCACTTTAATGAGCCCATAGATATCGCATCTTCTAATTTTACAGAGGAAACAGCCATATTCGGAGGCGGCGCAAATTTAAAGCTGGCAATCCAAAACATTATAAAGCAGTACAAGCCCGAACTCATCGGCATCGCCAGCACATGTTTGAGTGAAACCATCGGAGATGATGTGGGTCTGATGCTCAGGGATTATAAAAAAAATGACACAGGGGAAAAACAGCCTGAAATAGTTTCTGTTTCAACTCCGAGTTATTCAGGAACACACATAAACGGATTCCACAGTGCTGTAAGGTCACTTGTTGATTCAATAGCTGTAAAAGGGAATAAAAAAAAAGAGCATATAAATATATTCCCTGGGATGTTATCACCGGCCGACTTTCGATATCTAAAAGAGATATTTAACGATTTTAATGCAAATTATGTAATGCTGCCGGATTACTCCGATACATTTGACGGGCCTCTATGGACTGAATACCAGAAGATACCTGAAGGTGGTACG
>JAUVKE010000053.1 GCA_030592105.1 Desulfobacteraceae bacterium | reverse complement strand
CATTCGCCACCTTCTTTTTTTCCACTCCCTGGAGGCGTTTTTTTATTTAGTCCGGTACAACCATACCAGGAACCATGTTTTTAATATAAATTTCCATACCAATAAATTTCATGGGCGTCACGCCGGGCAATATATAAACCTTTTCAGTTAAACCCATATCATTTGCCTGTTTTATCCATTCCCGCATTCTTTCCATATTAAAAACACACTGGGTCTGGATAAAATCAGCCCCTGCCTGCACTTTTTTTGCAAGACGAAATACTCTCCATTCAAATGGATCTGCAAAGGGATTTGCAGCAGCTCCTATGAACATTTTTGGAGGATCATCAATATCAGCCCCTCCTAAAAATTTGCCTTCATCCCTCATTTTTTTAACCATTCCAACGAGCTGTATTGAATCTATGTCAAATACACCTTTTGCCTGTGGATGATCTCCGAATTGCTGATGGTCTCCTGACAGGCATAGAATATTTTTAAGCCCATGGGCATATGCTCCGAGAATATCAGCCTGCATGGCAAGGCGGTTTCTGTCGCGGCATACCATTTGATAATTAGGTTCAATCCCCATCTCCTTGACAAATAAAGCTGCTCCCCAACTGGACATTCTGACCATTGCAGTCTGGTTATCAGTTATATTGGCCATATCGACCATCCCTTTGAGGTGACGGGCCTTTTCCTTGAGAGCTTCTATATTTGCTCCACGGGGGGGCCCCACTTCTCCAGTAAAGGCAAAGTGTCCGGCTTTTAAAACTTTTTCGAGATTACTACCTGATTTCATATCTGTATTTCCTATAAAATAATTGTTGTTTAGAATATATGCTTTTTTTAAAATTTATTTTATTAATTAGGATCGGAAATTATATAAATTGAACAGAAATTGTGAAGGATTTTGGCTCATATACAAGGCGCATTAAAGGTTGAATACTTGATGTATTCGGCCTTTGATGCAACGCAGTAGATGGACCAAAAGACAAACAATTTCGTTTAAGTAATTTCATTTCCGAGCCTTATGCAAGTATACGTTCTTTATAAGCAGATTGCATAATTGTGCGGGGTTTCTGGTTACGCCAGTCCGTGGGAGGGCAAATTTCTATAATGTTACCAAGCCTGTTTTGACTTGCCAGTCTTTCATAAATTTTAAACCAGGCACAGGGCTGGTCAGAATCAATTTCACAACTTCCTGAGTTTGTACCGCCGCAGGGTCCGTTAAACAGAGTCTTTGCGCACATGGTAACCGGGCATATCCCTGCAGTCATACCAAGAACGCAGCTGCCGCATGCGCGGCATTTTTCTTCGTACCATCCCACGTCTTTATTAACACCTATAAAAGATGTGTCAACAGCCGGGAAAACAGGAATTTCAGGGAATCTTTCTGCTAAAAACTGTATGCCTGCTCCGCATGCCATGGAGAGCAATGCATCATACTCGTCAACCATGGCGTCGAGTTCAGATAAAAACTCCATGTCGCATTGACGTTCAACAGTGAAAGCGCCTGTAATAATCGGATCTTTATCAATTTTTCGAGCGATTAGCAGCTCGGAATTTAAAACTTCCACTTCTTTTTCCCCACCCGCTAGGCAAACGGCTACACAAGTTCCGCAGCCAACTGTAAGAACTTTTTTATAATCCTTTAACATATCTTTTATTTCATTAAAGGGTTTTCTTTCGGCAACAATCATGAAACCTCCTAAGTTGATTTCTTTACGAAATATTCCATTTCGTTTAGGGTTCGCTCAAAAACAAATTAGCAATTTTAAGTGTTGAGGCACCTGGCTGGCAAGGCGCGAAAACGCAGGAATATCACAAGATATTTCTGCGCTTTCGGAACGCAGCCAGGCGGGATGCATCGGCGTTTAAAATGTAAAGTTATTTTTGAGCGAACCCTTAATCTTTAAATACAAAAAGTTATTATAGACCGCCGTATAAATAATTTCAGGGCCGGTTCTAATTTCAGCAACAAACTGAGCTATAATAAAATTTAAAAAGCTCTGAAACTCGCTACGCTCAAACAGCCAGAGCTTTTTAAATTTCACCATAGCTCAGTTCTGACATCTAACCGTATGCAATTTATTATCTGAATATCTATAGACCGTCGCATAAATAATTTCATTCCGTTATCGGTCGGAGATATACGATTCAGACCTGAAACGTGTATGTGCTCACCACCTTTTAACTAACAAAACAATTACAAAATAAATATATAAATATGTCAAATAGAAAATTGTATGTCAACATATAGATGTTCAGATAATGACCCTATTTTAAAATTTAGAACAAGGTCAGAGGGAAGAAGACGTATTGTAATACGCAGGCGATTGATAACGGAGTGAAATTATTTATGTGACGGGGGTGCAATACAAAAAAGTAATTAAAAGGAACGTGACGGAATTTATTCGCAGTAGCGGAAAAACAATTAAACTTTCCGTCTTCCGGTCTATAAATTAATGAAGAGTGTTGGAAAGGTCAAAGGTGCGCAGGTGTGCATCTGGTGGCCATCGAGCGGGAAGATAAGTTCTGTTTTCCAGTCCCGGGTTCTGCCTGTCAAGGCGGAGCCTTGAGATTGGAGACAGGCTTTAAACTTTTTCGTAAAACCTGTCCCAAAAAGAGTTTAGGGGTGTGCAGGAATCTATGGCAGTTTTTCTGCAGGAGCCTGACCAATTTTCCATATATAGTTTGCAAGGGCGTGGAGTTCTTTCCCTTTAATATTATCTTTGTTCCCTGGCATCTGTATTACTCCCGAGCTTTTTTTCCCAAAAATAATTATTTCTTTTATTTTTCCTTTTGACTTAGTACCCCAGGGAGGAATAACCTCATTTTCTGACCCTGGATTGTTTATTCCGACTGAACCATTTTTTCCGTGACAGGTAAAACATCTGTTTGTTTCGGCAACAATCCTTCCCATTTTAACCAGATATTCAAGTTTGTTTTTAAGGCTGATCATATCTTCTGACATCTCATTCATGGCGGCGGATAATCCCCCTTTAAAATTGGTTAGCTTGCCGCCATGGTTCTTTTTAAAATCAGCAGCCTCGTTTTTATCGGCAAAGGCAAGTTTGCTTCTTTTTGACATTACACCTTTAATATCGCTTCCAACAAGATAATATGCATTTTTTGCATTTATCATTTTTCCTGTTAAATAATCGGCCGCTTTAATTTTTTTTATATCATGTTTTTTAAGGATAATAGCCGCGCAATGGATACTGCAGGTATGTTTTTCAGTTCCATTGGCAAGGGTTAAAATATATTTGGTTCGGTTATATTTTTGCAGATCCATGCCGCAAAGGGTGCACCATCTTTGCGGCGTAGCATGGCCAGTCAGTAAAAAAAAACCTGCCAGCATGAAAATATAAAAAAATGTGATTTTTTTTTGTTTTCTATTCATAAGTTTTTTTTAAGCCTTTCAAAAAAGAGCTAAAACAGTCGACGTTTACGGTTTTTTGAGATTGAATTTTAAAACAGCAATCTAGAATGCATATTTTGCCCAGCAACGTATGGTATTAAGGTTTTTATGGGGATCATCATTTGTCCATGCGCCACTATAATGGTCTGAATTTATATATGAACCAAAAAGGGTGAGGTTATTATTTACAGAGTATTTTGTCATTAATTCAAAAGATTCTGAATTTTTATGAGCCATGGCCGTTGTTTTGTCGCCGTGATGATAATGGGCATAACTTGCGGTTATTTTGAGCCCCTTTAACGGCTTAACAGCCACAACACCTTTAAAGGAATCTGTATCTGTGGCCCCTGCTATATCGCCATCACCTGAAAGGGTTGCTGTGTAAAGGGGAGTCTTTATGCCGTTGTCGGATAATTTAGCTATTCTTTCTGTGCCACTGTCAGTGGTGCATGCTGCTGCAGTCAGTTCAAAGAGTCCCAAGTCTGCTGATATTTTTCCGCCAAAAGCCTGTGTTTTATCTAAGCCCGATTCATCAGGGTCGATGATAATATACTGGGCAGCAAGATTAAACATGGAAATTTTGGTGTTTGTATCAAGGTAGACTCCTGTTTTATTATGGTGGTCATCAACATAATAATAATAAGCTGATAATTTAGTATTGGAAATAGATTTGTTAACAGCACTTATCATAACAATTCCATCTTCGGCTATGTTTTCAAATCTTTCGTTTTTCAGTCGTCTTTCATCTGTTACATAACCGATTGTGATTGTTGTCTCTTTGATATCTTTATTCTCGAGCATATAGGCCTCAAAATTTACCGGCCACAGAGCCCATTCATCACTGTTTATAAGGGGGGATTTAATATTCTGCCTTCCGACTTTGGCTGTGGTGTTGCATAATTTATAGGAAAGATAGGCTTCCCCAAGCCACGATCTGGTTTCATTTTCAGGAACACCATGTATGCTTTTATCGGCAAAATGGCCATATGCATTTAAGTCATCAAGGGCATAAAATGTGGTTCCTGCTTTGAATCCGTAAAAAAAATCGGTAACATAACCAAGTTTTACGCCGGCATCAAAAAAGGTATTTTCTTTTTCGAATATATCTTCACTATTGCCATCATGATCATTTGTCTGGTACCAGAGCTTTACTTCACCACTTGTTTTGCCGTTTTTTATGGCATCCGTCAGGCTTTCACCTGCAAAAGCCATGGTAAGGCCTGTGCAGAAAAATGCAATGAAAACAGATAATAGAATAGCTGGTTTGCTAAACCTCATTTTTTCTCCTTCAGGTTAAAGAATAATTTATTATGGTTTAAATCATGCTCAGGTTAATTTGAATAAACGTTTTCTTTATTTTGTATTTTTTATATAACCAGCATACCCTGTCGGGCACAACAAAATATGAAAATGAGATAGCGGTTAATGACATTCTATAAATTAGTAGAATTCCTTAATTCATCATTCATCATTTTTTTATAAAATTTAATGCTCTGAAATTGAGCAGGATTAGAAGGGGATAGATCCAAATAAATTATGAAATCTAAAAAAAGACTGGTGCCGAAGGGGAGACTCGAACTCCCACGAAAATAATTTCACTAGACCCTGAACCTAGCGCGTCTACCAGTTCCGCCACTTCGGCACATGAAAGAAAATATATTGATATTATCCGTAAAGTCGTATAAATATATAATAATATTTTTTTTTGTCAAGCCTAATTAAACTTTTTAAGATAAATTAAATGCAACTTATTAATAATATAGAAGATATAAAAGAGCAGTTTGTTAATCCGGTAATCACTATTGGAAATTTTGATGGTGTTCACGTAGGGCACCAGGCCCTTTTTCATGAAGTTATTGAAAAAGCTGATTCCATCCATGGTACCTCTGTTGTCTTAACATTTGAACCCCATCCCATGCGAGTACTAAAGGAGAGCAATCATTTCCCTTTGATCACTTTATATGAACAGAAGGTTGAACTTATTGAAGCAACCGGGATTGATTTCCTTATTTGCCTTCCTTTTACCCTGGAGTTTGCTTCTTTGCCAGCTGTCAACTTTATTGAAGATATTCTGGTGGATCGTATTGGAACGAAAGCGATTGTAATTGGTAAAGATTATACTTTTGGGAAAAACCGTCAGGGTAATATTGAATTATTGAATCAATATGCTCCTGTTCACGGCTTTGAGGTTATTGTCAAAAACTGGATAGAGGCTACTGTTAACAGCCCCTACAGAATCAGCAGCACAAGGATACGCAGACTTGTAAAGGCTGGTGATCTGGAAAATGCCCAAAAACTCCTTGGCCGCTATTATCAGATAAGAGGTATGGTTAAAAGAGGACGTGACCGGGGGGGGAAGCTCCTTGGTTTTCCCACTGCAAATATAGAATTAAAGGATGAACTGAGCCCCAAGAGAGGGGTCTATGCGGTTAAGGTGGAGTATGGGGGTGATTTGTTGCAGGGGGTTGCTAATATAGGATACAGCCCAACTTTTGATGATCATATATTTACAGTTGAAGTTCATATATTAAACTTTAATGGCGATATGTATGATCAGCCGATCAAGGTTAATTTTGTTAAACGGATAAGGGATGAAAAAAAGTTTTCCTCAGTCAATGAACTTGCGCAGCAGATTGGGAGGGACGTTAAAAAGGCTGAAGCTCTGCTGCAGGTATAAAGTCTTGTGAAATTAGTTATATCTCTATCTAAATTAAGTTTTTGTTCTTTAAATTTCGTGAATCTTGAATGTTTCTACACTTGCTGGTTTTCCTTTTATTTTCATGGGTGGAAGTGCTTTGGCAGTAAGGGAATCAGGAAGCTGTTCTTTGATTTTTTTGCTGACAACAATCTCTCCCGGGCCAGCCAGTCCATTAAGGTGTGAAGCATGGTTTACGCAGTCGCCTATTACTGTATATTCCATTTTAATCTGGGAACCTATATTTCCTGAAATAACAATCCCTGTATCCATTCCTATTCCGACGGAAGCCAAGAGTTCATACTCTTTTTTTATCCGGCTTGCTTTGATAAGTTTTTTTTGAATATCAACAGCAGCGGCCAAAGCTCGGTGTAAATGGTTTTTATGAAAAACAGGGACACCGAACACAGCCAAAACCGCGTCTCCGATAAATTTATCAACATAACCTTCATGGTTTCTTATTACTGTGGAAACAATTTCAAGAAATTTGTTTACACCTTCCACTATTTTTTCTGTTTTTCTTGCGGCGGAATAGGATGTGAAACCTCTGATATCGACAAAAATTATCGTAGCTTCATTTTTACAACCTTTAAGCCATGAAGTCCCGGGGTTGGCAAGAATCATTTCAAGAACCTCGGGTCCTACGTATTTGCCGAATGATTTCTGCATAAGTTCTTTTTTTCTTAAATCGTCACTCATCCGGTTAAACGCTCTGGCAAGGTTTCCGAATTCATCCTTTCTATTTAAATCTATCCGTAATTTGTAATTTCCGTCACTGATCTTTTCTGTTGCTTCGACTAATTTTGAAATGGGGCGGGAAAAACGGATTCCCATTAAAACCGATAATATAATTCCTGTAAATATAGCTAAAATTCCCAGAAGAAAAATTGATTTTTTTTCTGCGTTGTTTATCACGTCTATACGATGTGTGGATAAACAGATGTGAACATTTCCGATGTATCTGTTTCTAAAAAGTACAGGAAGGCTCATGTTTAAAATATCCCCTTTTAAGTTAACAGAATATGAAAAAGGGGTATATCCATCATACTTTATAAAAGATGTCTCTGTCTCTTCCGGGTTGGAACGTCCTTTTATTATATTATTTTTATCCACAATCGATACATATAAGAGCCCTTTTATGGAAAATGTTTCTTTAGCAAGGGAGTTTAATAAATGGATTTTATTTTGATAAAGGGGGATACTGCATGATTTTGCAAGGTGTTGAAGGTTTATTTTGGATATTTCGATTGCATGATTGTAGAGCCGCGTTTTTTCCCGGGTTAGCATAATGTAACTGCCTGAAATAACAGTTGGAATAATCACAATTATGCTTGCCAGGGAAAGTTTTAGCCATATTGGAATTTTTGGAGAACCAGGTTTTTTAAAAAAAAAGATCCGCTTTTCATTTACTAGTTTGCGGATATTATCTTTGGTAAGGGAGTTTGTTGAAATATTATAGTGGTCATTTATGGCCCTTAAAAGATTCTCTTCAGATATAAAACCAAGTTCAACAATTATCTGGCCTACTCTGAAAATTTTTCCCTGCTCAAGGAACCTTTCCCGTTGAATTCTAAGGGTTTTTTGAAGTTGCTCCTGTGTGATTAGTCCTTTTTCTTTTAGGAGCTGACCAAGAATAATATTGTAATCGCGCTTTTGTTTTTTAAATAATCTCTTTATTAAAGAAATCATAATTTTCGTGTTTATTTTTAAGGTACCTTTTAATGATATCAAAAAATCAGCACGTATAGTTACCCTTTTTTAAGTTCCATTGCCGCTTCAATTGCAAAATAGGTCAGTATCATATCGGCGCCGGCTCTTTTTATTGAAATTAAGGTCTCCATCATGACTTTTTTGCCGTCAATCCATCCTTTTTCAGCGGCAGCTTTGACCATGGCGTACTCTCCGCTGACATTATATGCGGCCAGGGGAAGGTCAATTTCGTCCCTTAGGCGGCTTATAATATCAAGATAGGAAAGAGCCGGTTTGATCATTATGATATCTGCCCCTTCTTCCACATCCATGGCTGCTTCCCGTATTGCTTCCAGACTATTTGCAGGATCCATTTGATAGGTTCTTCTGTCTCCGAATTTAGGGGCAGAATCTGCAGCATGGCGAAAAGGTCCGTAAAAAGCAGAACAGTACTTGGCTGAATAGGACATTATGGGAAGATTTGTAAACCCGTTTTCGTCCAGTGCTTCCCTTATCTCTGACACGCGGCCGTCCATCATGTCGGATGGTGCCACCATGTCTGCTCCAGCCTCTGCGTGGGAAAGGGCTGCTTTTGCAAGAAGATCCAGGGTGGCATCATTATTTATGGTATTTCCTTCCACAAACCCGCAGTGGCCGTGATCAGTATACTGACATAAACAGACATCGGTTATAACAATAATGCCTGGAAATTTGTTTTTAATAGCATTTATCCCCTTTTGAACAACACCATTTTTTGCATATGCCTGAGTACCCAGGGGGTCTTTTTTTTCAGGGATTCCAAAAAGTACAATCGCTGGAATTCCCAGGTTATAAATTTTTTTTGCCTCTTGAACAAGGTTGTCCACTGATAGTTGGTAATGCCCCGGCATTGACTGGATTGGATTTTTTATATTTTTTCCGGATATGGTAAAAAGGGGAGCGATGAGGTCGTCTGTGGTGAGCACTGTTTCACGTATCATTCTGCGAAATTCTTTATTCTGACGCAAACGCCTGGGCCTGTAGTATGGGAATAGCATTTATATCCTTTTGGAAATCTATAGATGTCAGTTTACTGCTGAAATTAGAACCAAACCTGAAAATATTTATGTGACGGCCTATATATATGAGAATCAGAATATATGAGAATCAGGGAAAATTAAATATTTTTCATCTCTTTTTTAATAAGCCCGCTGATAAAATCATCAGGGAGAAGTATGGCATCTTTTGTGATAAAAAATAGATTTTTTTCGGTTTTATCACGAATAAGCATGAGCCCGCGTTTAAAATCGATGGTAATTTTATCTAACAGTTCCTCGGATGTTGCACAAGAGTTAACAACTTGTTGCACAAGGTAATCAATGGCATCTTCTTCAAGAATAATATTGATATTATGGGAGCTTAGAAAAGATAGTTCTATTTTTTTTGCATCGTCGTAAAATTCCTTTACCTGCTTCACAGCGTTGTCCACATCGGTTATCTGCCTTGTATAATAAGAGGCGATATTATTGATTTGCGTTGGGGTTAAGGGGATATCATATTTTTTTAAAAACATTTTTCTGTTTGCTTCAATATATTCTTTTACCGCTTTTTTTTCATAATGGACAAGATTCTGAAAAGTTGCATCAACGCTTGATGGGTCATCCCCCCTCTCAATATTTGCAAGGGTATCTTCAGGGTGCTGTACAGCAGTCAGGGTTGCTGCAATTTTTTTAATGTCCAGGGACGGAAGCCTCTTTTCAAACAGGAGAAGGGCTTTTTCAACAGTGCTCACAAGTCCCCTTGCGCCTGTATTCTCTTTAAAAGCCTGTTGTGCAAGGTGACAAAGAAGCTCTTTTTCAAATTTTATGGTTATGCCATATGAACCAAAATCAATTTTTTTGCCAAGGATAATCGGGTTGTTGGGATTTTTAAGAATCTGATAAAGGTCTTGTTCGGTCAGTTTTTCAAAAATTGCAGTCACAGGGAGCCTGCCGACAAATTCTGATTCAAAGCCGAATTCAACTAAATCTTCCGATTTTACATGCTGTAAAAAATTTATTTCTTCTTCTGCTTTTTTGATTTCTGCACCGAAACCTATTTTCTTGTTTTTTACCCGTTTTTTCGTTATCGAAGATAGCCCGTTAAAAGCACCGCTCATAATAAAAAGAATATTTTTAGTGTTAATTGTACGCTTTTCACGTTTTCCTGTTTTGCGGAAGTTTTCAATCTCCTGGAGCATGGAGATGGGGTCATGGGGAACCTTCAGGTCAATATTAGTCTCTTCCATGGGTTTTAAAAGGGCGCGCTGAACCCCTGTGCGGGAAATATCTGCACCAATAAAATTATTCCCGGAAGCAATTTTATCAATTTCATCAATATAGATAATACCGTACTGGGCAAGTTCAATGTTATCATCTGTTTCCCTTACAAGGTCCCTGATCAGATCTTCGACATCTCCCCCAACATAGCCGGTTTCGCTAAATTTTGTGGCATCACCCTTAACAAAGGGGACCCCGATTTTTTTAGCGATAAGTTTTATCATATATGTTTTGCCGACTCCTGTGGGGCCGATCATTAAAATATTATTTTTAATTCCCCCCACCATGTTATTCGATTTTTCAGGGGCATTCTGCATCCATTTAACCCGATTAAAATGTGTACAGATTTTTGTGGCCAGAATAGCTTTTGCCATATCCTGTTTCACAATATACTGATCAAGGTAGGCCACCAGCTCCTCAGGGATTAAATTGAAAACAAAGGGTTTGTGTGGTTCAGCAGCTTTGCCGGTTTTGTCGGCAGGCTCTGCCTGGGCCATAATTGACGGAGAGATGACTTTTATATTTCCACCAAATTTTTTTGATAAAAACTCACCTATCTCTTTTTCAATTTCCGCAGGATTTGGTATTTTTTCATTAAATTCTATCATAATATAAATTTATAATCCTTTGTAAGTGAAAAAGCAAGAACAAGGAGCTGAGCTATAATAAAATTTAAAAACCGCTGAAACTCGCTCTGCTCAAACAACCGGAGTCTTTTAAATTTCGACGCATACCAATTTTTACACCTGATGGCCAAAGTTAAAACCAACCCCTGTTTTTGCAGATTTCCTTATTGTGCAGGGTTTATGATATATGATATAATAACAGTTTTTGAGAGTGAATAAAGTTTCTATGGTTTTATTTCTAATTTCAGTAATTCTGACATCTGGTGGCCAAAGATTGTATGGATAATAAAAAAATAAATAAAGTTGAACTTTTAGCTCCTGCGGGAAATTTTGAAAAACTCGAGATTGCAATTCATTATGGTGCTGATGCTGTTTATCTTGCGGGAAAAGATTTTAGTTTAAGAAATCTTTCAGATAATTTTACAATTGATGAACTGGAGACGGCTGTAACCTTTGCCCACGCCAGGGGAGTTAAGGTTTATGTTGCCTGTAATGTTTTTGCAAGAAATCCTGATTTACATGGAATAAAAGAGTTCCTTCATGACCTGGCGGAGATATCTCCGGATGCGGTTATTATTGCAGATCCTGGTGTTTTTCTTTGTGCGAGGGATATTATTCCGCAAATTCCTGTACATTTAAGTACCCAGGCGAATACAACCAATGCTGCCACGGTTTTATTCTGGGAGAATCT
>JAUVKE010000345.1 GCA_030592105.1 Desulfobacteraceae bacterium | reverse complement strand
GCGTAATAGTATATCAGAAAATAAGGTCAATAAATTCAGCTCTGATGGATTCTTTCTTAACGCTCTCTAATCCGTTCAAACAATTTCAAATGTTTTAATCAGATCATACCTGCTGCGTATCTTAAATCAGCGACACTGAATAGTTACGTTAAAATCATGGAATTAAAATTATATTGTCAATTAAACGCGTTTTCCCGACTTTAACAGCCATTGCCATTAAAACAGGCTTTTTTATATTTCGTACATTCTCAAGGGTTTCCGGGTCGCAAATTGAGATGTAATCTATTTTGGTATCCCCATGGGATTTTACAATATCCGTAGCTTTTTTGATGATTATGTTTGAATCTGTGACTCCGTCTTTTATAAGCTGTTTTGCATTATTTAACGACTCCAAGAGTGACAGGGCGGCCGATCGTTTTTCGGGTGTGAGATAGGTATTTCTCGAACTCATGGCCAGGCCGTCTGCTTCCCGGATTATTGGCGCTCCTATTACCTTTACAGGCATATGAAGATCGGAAACCATCTGTTTGATGACAGCTAATTGTTGAAAATCTTTTTGACCGAATATTGCAATGTCGGGTTTTACAATATTAAAAAGTTTTGTGACAATTGTTGCCACACCTTTAAAGTGAACCGGCCTGGATAGCCCGCATAAGTGGTTGGGCAGATTTTCCAAAGTTATATAAGTTTGAAAATTTTCAGGGTATAATTCCGGAGTATCTGGTTTGAATATAACATCTACCCCCTCTTTTTTGCAAAGTTCCATATCCCTGTTAAAATTTTTTGGATATGCTTCCAGATCTTCTCCCTGGCCAAACTGAGTGGGATTTACAAAAATACTTACTACAAGGTGGTCTGCATGCCTGGCCCCCTCTTGCATTAATGAGAGATGACCCTCATGGAGAAAGCCCATGGTTGGAATAAGTGCAATCGATTTCCCCTGACGAATCATAAGGTCAGAATGCTTTTGCATCTCTTTTACAGTATTTATAATTTTAATAGATTTCATGGTTATTGTTCCATAGTATTATGAGATTTCAGATTCACGATTGTTGCGCCCCAGCCGCCGGCTCCAGGGGGAGCTCCCTGGAATGATTTTACCATGGGATTTAGCTTTAAAAGGGAGAGTACACGGTTTTTTAAAATTCCGCGACCCTTTCCATGAATGACTCTTATGGAGAATATGCCAACATCGATACAGGCTCTGAAATAATCGGAGAGCAGTTCAGGCACTTCTTTCGGGTTAAAAGTATGCAGATCCAGAACATCCGTGATCGGAAGTTTTACCGTAATATTTCCGGTTTCTTTATAAATTTGAGAACAGATTATTCTTTTTCCTCCCTATTCTTGATCTGAACAGACCATTTATAACTTTTATTTATTTATCCTTGATATGTTTTGTATAAAAATATAAATAAAAAGATTCAAGTTATTTTTTTTTATTTAATCATTTTTAATAAAAAATAAGCATGGAACCAATATTAATCAAGCTGCTTTTGATGATTCCCTTGGCTTATATTCTGGGATCTATCCCCTTCGGTTATGTTTTAGTTAGGATATTTGCCAGCGGTGATGTGAGAGAAAAGGGGAGTAAAAATATAGGTGCCACCAATGTAACACGGGTTGCAGGGCCTATGCTGGGCATGCTGACCCTTGGATGTGATTTTTTTAAAGGGGTATTCCCTGTATATCTGGCTGTTTTAATTGGACACCCGTATCCTGTACGGACCGGAATTTTCGTTTCCCTGGTAGCTTTTTTTTCTTTTATGGGGCATCTTTACCCTGTTTTCACAGGATTTAGAGGTGGTGGAAAAGGTGTTGCAACCACGGCCGGATGTTTTTTTATACTTGCCCCTGTTGCCTGTGGCGTTTCGTTTTTGATTTTTGTTATTCTTGTTTTTGTATGTAAACGTGTTTCTGTGGCTTCCATGGGGGGGGCCGCAATACTCCCATTCTCTGTATGGATAACATCAGGAGAGGCAGTTATTTCGATCTGTGCCCTGGTGATGTCTGTCTTGATTATTATACGTCATAAAGATAATGTCAAACGTCTTTTGTCAAATCAGGAACCCGTGATATGGGGAAAAAAATAAATCGTTGTATGAATATGTTTTTGTATACTACTCAAAATAAAGGGGCTATGTCTAATTCCAGCAATACGCTGATCTATAATAAAATTTAAAAAACTCTGGAACTCGCTGCGCTCGAACAACCAGAGTTTTTTAAATTTCACCATAGCTCAGCTCTGATATTTTATGGCCAAAGTTATAACCAACTCTAAATAAAGGAGGCACTAAAAATGGGTAAGATCAGTGATGATTTAAAAAAAGCTATAGCCGAAATTCAACCATCCTTTGTTGCAACCGCTGACCAGGAAGGAAAACCGAATGTCTCAGCAAAAGGTTCCATTACTGTTTTGGACGATGATCATCTGGTTTTTGCGGAGCTCAGGTCTCCCCGGACCATGGATAATTTGAAGATAAATTCCAATTTATCCATAATTGCACTTAATCCAGAGACCCGAAAAGGGTGGCGTGTATGGGGGAGGGCAGTTGAATTGATGACCTCAGGTGATGCTTTTGATAAGTTTACCGAAAAATATAAAGCAAAGGGTAAGGTAAACTATGCTGTGAAAATATTTGTGGAAAGTGGGGTGGTATTTTAATATTTTAAGAAAGTCAAAGATTGCCAGATATTTTTTTGACTTAGTGAAATTAATTGTCTGGCAATCTATTCATTTAGTCCATCTGGATGCTTAAAATTCCCATTTTACTGCGACGCCCCATGCAGAATTGGCTTTATGGTTTAAAAGGTCTCCGAAATGGCCCCAGCCTCCGCCTATGGTCATGTTGTTATTGATTATATAACCTATTGATAAAGCCCACCAGTCATCCTCCCCTTTAAGCAGACCCGGCGCATCATCAAACTGATCAGGTTTTTCCCGATATTCGACTGCTGCAATGAAATCTTTTGATAAAAAGATCCCCACGCTCCCTTCAGCGACAATACTCCTGTCATCTGTGAAACCTATTAAACCAATTTGTGCTCCTTTTGTGGATCTGACCCCAAGGCTGATAAAAACTATTTTGGGAAGGCAAGTGATTGTTTTTGATGTATAAACAGTAAAATCCCAGCCATCATTATCTTTTAGATGAATCGATTCCAATGCTCCACCCAGATCATCATTTATATTATTAATTTCTGAATTGTATTTAT
>JAUVKE010000020.1 GCA_030592105.1 Desulfobacteraceae bacterium | reverse complement strand
TCTTTTGGCCCATCTACTGCGTTACATCAAAGGCCGAATACATCAAGTATTCAACCTTTAATGCGCCTTGTATATGAACCAAAATCCTTCACAATTTTTGTTCAATTTATATAATTTCCGATCCTTATTTAAAAAAATGCCTTGATCTGAAAAAAATTTCTATTCTCGGACAGCCTCCTAGGGAATATGGCTGCAGAATATAAAAATTCAAATTTGAAATAAATTCTTTGATCGTTTTTTACTATCTTTTCAACATGGAGGCATAACCATGAGCAGTCCTTTACGCTACAATATCTCCGATGTAAGATTAACCTATGATGGTCCTTGCGAACCCTATGAAATGGAAAAAGATATTGTCGCTGATTTCAATTCAAGACACCATAGTGTACTTGACTTATATAAAATTGAATTGGAAAAAGGTACGATTTACACCCTGGATGACAGTGTAAACGGACGTTCCAATCTTGGCGTTTTCCGGTCAAAGCAGCTTCGCGAGGCTGTTATCCTGGCAGCTGCTCTTCCTGCGGCAGCTGTTGTTATTGACGGGTATGACTCTTTAAGAAAACTGCCCAAAAGTGAACATACACCCGAAACTATTAACAAGCTTAAAAGATACAATGACCGCAGAGCGGCCCAGATTATGAGTGAAGTGCTCCAGGCAACAACCGAGTCGGCTGAATTGGGAGATGAGGTTGTAATAGAGAGTATCATTACAGAAGGGCTGCGCCTTAAGCCTGGCGTGGAGACCGGCGGGAATCCCACTATTCCGGTGGGGGCTCTTTTTGGTAAAAAGGAGCATGTTAAATATTATGGCCGTGAATTAAGAAGTGAAATAACCAAACTTTCAATGGGCTCGGATGTTATCGAAGGGACAACTAAATCTGTTAAAGGGCTTCATTCTTCATTCACTTCACTTTTTGTCACAGAATCGTATTTTAAAAGGCATATCCCTGATATTTATGTTGAGCGCTGGATGGCAGGGAGTATGTTCCCCGAATTCAATCCGCGAAATGTTGATGTTCGAGAAGGTGCCAGGGCCATAGCCGAGCTGTGCGGCATTAAAGATTTTTCTGAAATGAGTGCTTTTTTTCTTAATCGTTCGCGTCATGAAAAAGCCATGGACAGACTCAATGCCATGGGTATAGCCACCCCTTTTGACAATGACGGGGATCTTTTCCCTGCTGTGGTTATGGGAATGGACGGATTACATTTTCCCGATGGCCGTGGTCTGGATTGCATGGTGGGTGAAATCGGAGGAAGTGCGGAATGGGTTGTGGGGGCTCTTCCCCTGGTCTGGAGGGGAGGACAGAGCCTTGGCGCGCTAAGCAGTCAGAGTTCCCTTTCCAGAAAAGATCTTTCGCCGGAAGAACTCTGGAAGGAGCGATTCCATTATACAGAAGAAGAGCTTATCCTTTTTCAGGATGCCCGTTTTGAACAAAAACCTTTTTTTGTACTGGAAGATATAATGGATAATCCTTTTGCAGGTGGAATAAGTGCCTTTTGTTCCATATCTGACAATTATTATCTTCCCCAGCTTAAAGGGGTATCCATTGATGAAGAGCGTGGGTTGATCACCACTAATACGCTTATGGTAAATTCCCTTGGTAATGTTAAACACTGGCAGCTTACATTTAAGTGCGTGGAAGGCTTTGACGTTACTGTGGAAACAATGAAATCTCCAAAGCATAAATTGTGTGGTCAAAATCGATCTGTTATTGAAAAAGAGATTTCAAAAATGGCAGGTAACCTCCTTGACCGGTTTAAGCTAAGGCAGTTTTTTGTTAATGAATATTATCCTGCCATTGTCCATACAACCGGCAAGCTGGCGCTCCTTAACCAGACCATTGATGCCATGATTGAAAGAAAAACCCTTAATGAAAACGACAGGATGATAGTTGATTCTGTTTTAAAAATACTCCCTGAATGGTTTGTCAGCATGACATAATTTGTAATTTCTCAATAAGTGTTATCCTGATTTTAAAGAATTAAGGAGAAAATATGCGAGTAATAGATCTGTTAAAAGAAAAAAAAGAAAAACCTGTAATCTCTTTTGAATTTTCCAGGGCAAAGACTGAAAAGGCTGCTTTAAATCTTGATAAAGCTCTTGATAATCTTGCAAAGGCCAAACCTGACTATGTATCGGTGACTTTTGGTGCAGGGGGCTCCACCCGTGACGGTTCTTTTCAGCTTGTGGAAAAACTTAAAAATGAAAAAAAATTCAACGTGGTGGCATATATTGCCGGTGTTGGTTTAGGGCCTGATGATTTAACCTCTGTTCTGGACAAGTTCAAAACCCTTGGAATTGAGACTATTTTTGCCATACGAGGTGATGAACCCCAGGGGGATGCAGAATTTAAACCGAATCCTGATGCCAAAAAGTATGCTTCAGAACTGATTTCCTTTATCCGTGAGAAGTATGATTTTTGTATAGGTGCGGCTGGTTATCCAGAGGGGCATCTTGAAGCGGAAAGCATGGAAAAGGATATTGAATATCTTAAGCTGAAACAGGAAAATGGAGCTGAGTATATTGTTGCACAATATTTTTATGATAATCAGTTTTTTTATGACTATGTGGATCGTTGCAGAGCCGCCGGAATAACTGTGCCGATAATACCCGGCATTATGCCGATTTATACTGCTAAAATGACAGAAATGCTGGCAAAAGTCTGCGGAACAGCGATTCCTGATGGGGTGAGCCAGGGGCTGGCAAAAATACCTTCAGATGATAAAGGGGCCATAGTACAATTTGGAATCGATCTTGCCACACAGCAATGCAGAGATTTGCTCAAGCATGGTGTGGATGGGCTTCATTTTTATACAATGAACCGTTCCAAGTCTGTAATTACTATTTTAGATACGCTCAAAAATGAGGGTCTTTTATAGCTTTTTCGGCATCCTTTGATTTTAGTTTACACGTATTTATTTAGCTGGGCTGATTACAGGCATGCTTCAGGTTTAATCAGATTATACCTGAAGCTTACATAATAGCTGAATAGTTACGTGTAAACTTTAATTTATGAATTTCCGCGCAGGCGGGAATTTAGTTTCAACGATAATATTAAAACCCGAATCAATCTCCGCAACACCTTGGTACCCAAGTTTCTGTCCGAAAAAATCCGCATCCCTTAAATTGAAAAGTAAGTGGAGGAAAATCGAAAGAAATGAAAGCAAGCGTGCCTGAAAAATACACCAAAGCCCAGTTTTGGAAATGTGCCTTACAGGTTAATCCTTCAAACTATATTTCTTATCGGGGTTTAAACCATCAATTGACTGAAGATGAGTACAATCAGGAGTTGCTCCAGGTTTGCAAGGATGAAAATATCAAAATTCTTGGTATTGCAGACCATGGGAATGTGGATGGTCTGGACAAGATTCGTGGGTTAATGAATCAAAATGGGATTATTGTGTTCCCTGGTTTTGAAATTGCTTCAAGTGAAAAGGTTCACTTTGTATGTCTTTTTTCTGAAACAACAACAATAACTGCGCTTAACAGATATCTGGGAAATTTTGGATTGCTTGACCCTGAAAATGGTATTCGGCCTACACGACTAAGCGCAGAGCAAATTTTTTCTAAAATTGAAAATTTAAAAGGTTTTATTTATGCTGCGCATTGCACCCATAATAACGGTCTTTTGAAAAAAAGACTTAATCATATATGGAAAAATCCACTTCTCAAGGCAGCTCAGATTCCCAATAGAGTTGAAGAACTCAAAAATGTTGAAAATGATTTTTATAGAAAAGTACTTCTTAACAAAGAAATTGAATATAAACGGGAACAGGCAATAACAATAATCAATGCCAGGGATGTTGAAAAGCCGGAAAATCTTAAAGACTCAAAAGCTTCCTGTTTAATAAAAATGACTAAGCCCGGCTTTGATGCTTTTAAGCTCGCTTTTCAGGACCCGGAGTCAAGGGTAAGACTTAATAGCGATGTTGCTGAAAAATATTATTCCCGAATAAAAGCACTATCTGTTACAGGTGGATACCTTGATGGTGTTCATATTGATTTCTCCAGGCATCTGAATTCTGTAATTGGAGGAAGAGGAACAGGAAAATCCACTCTCCTTGAATGTATCAGATATGCCCTTGAAATCGAACCGATTGGGAAAAATGCATTAAAACAGCATAAAGAAATCATTAAGGAAAATATAGGTAAATCAAGGGGACATATTGAACTTGTAATTCGTTCTTACAAAATGAATGGAAAACAATTCACAATTGCCAGGCGCTATGGAGAAAGTGCCAGCGTTAAAGATGAGCATGGGCAAATGTCTGTTTTTTCTCCATGGGATTTATTACCTGAAATTGAGCTTTACGGGCAAAATGAAATATATGAAATTGCCCAGGATGCAGAATCTCAACGAAAACTTCTTGCTCGTTTTCTTGAAACCAGCCATGGTGATAAAAAACTGAAAATAAAAGAAATTCTGAGAGCTTTAAGGGAAAACAGAATAAAACTGGGCAAAGCTTTAGAAAATGTTGCAGTAACAGAGGATGAACTCAATCGGCTGCCGAAATTAGAAGAACAGCTTGGTCAATTTAAATCTTTTGGAATTGAGAATAAGCTGGAAATAATTCCTTTACTTGAAGCAGAAAAAGGTATGGCGAAAAGGATTATAAAGGAAGAAATTAAAAATCTTGGTGATGCATTTACCAGCATTGGTGATGTGTTGCCGGATACAATTTTTCTTAGCAATAAAGCGCTGGACAATCTTCCACATTCAGAAATATTAAAAAAAACAAAGGATGAACTTGATAAACTGAAAAAAGATACAGAAACAATTTTAGCCCGGTGGCAACGGATTTTTTTCGCATCAAAATTTATTATAAATACTTTTTTGGTTGAATTAAATACAAAAATAAATGAAGAGGAAGAAAAACTGGAGAGAACTTTTAAGGCACTCCCATCCAGTGAGGGTAAGAGCGGAAGGGAAATCGGTGTGGAATTTCAGCGTCTTTTAAAGGATATTGAGAAAATAAAATTAAAGAAAACAGTTGCTGAAACCCAGAAGGCTGTTGTTGATGAACTTAAAAAACTGCGCAAGAGCCTGCTGGCTGAATTATCATCTTTCAGAGCAACGCGCTCTTCACAATTTGAACGCTCTTTGAAAAGTTTAAACAAAAGGCTGAAAGGCAAATTAAAACTTATACTAAAACCTGAAGCAGACAGAAAACCTGTAATTGATTTTCTTCTTGATTGCAATTTGGATAATGTTGGGGAAAAGAGGCTGTCATGGATACATGGAGTTGAAGACTTTTCATCGGTTAAACTGGCCGAGTTAATTGAAAAAGGCAGTGATGCTTTAACTGAAGCAGGCTGGGGAATAACACCGACAACAGCGGGTGCATTGGTAAAATTGTCAAATTCCCACAGATTACAATTAGAGGAACTTGAACTTCCGGATATTATTAATATTGAGTTAAATATTTCCCACGAGGGGCAGGAAAATTACCGAATGTTGGGTAAACTTTCAACTGGTCAGCAATGCACTGCAATTTTGCATCTTTTGCTTCTTCAAAACAACGATCCGCTCATAATGGATCAACCGGAAGATAATCTTGACAATGCCTTTATAGCTGATCGGATTGTTGCTGAACTGCGTAATGCTAAAATTAATCGCCAATTTATTTTTGCAACGCATAATGCCAACATCCCGGTATTTGGAGATGCAGAATGGATTGGTATTTTTGATTCTTCAGAAGGTCAGGCACATATGCCCAGCGAAGCACAAGGTGGTATAGATGTAAAAGAAGTGCGTGATAAAGCGGCGAATATTCTTGAAGGAGGAAAAACCGCCTTTAACCAGCGAAAAGATAAATATGGTTATTGAGGTGCGTTATGCTTAAAACAGAATTGTTAGAAATAATCGCAAACCGTGAAAACTCCGGCGTTGAGTTCAAACGTGATGACATAAGACCCGAGCAATTGGCAAAAGAGATTGTTGCCATGGTAAATTTTCAAGGGGGGCGAGTTCTTCTAGGGGTGGAAGATGATGGCTCCATAACAGGGGTGCAGCGGGAGAATACTGAAGAATGGGTAATGAATGTTATAAGAGATAAAATTCACCCTGTTATTTTGCCGTATTATGAAACCATCACAATTGATAAAGGGGTAAGGGTTGCGGTTATTTCATTTCCCCAAGGTATATCCAAGCCTTATGTGGTCAGAAACAGGGGTGAAGAAAAAATCTACATAAGAGTAGGTTCTACTTCACAATTGGCTACTCGTGAACAACAGATGCGTTTATTTGAAATTGGTGGGATGCTTCACACAGAGACACTCCCTGTTGCCGGAACAAACTCAAAGTGTCTGGATAAAGCCAGGCTGGAAAATTATTTGGTTGATATTATCAATGATCCTGAAATTCCTGAATCTGATGAAGAATGGGAAAAAAGACTTTTTAATTTAGGGTTTTTAGTTGAGCCAAATGGATTATGCACGATTGCAGGTTTTGTAATTTTTGGAAAAAAACCAAGACAATTTTTTAAACAGGCAGGCTTAAGAGTATTTGCTTTTAACAGCAAAGAGAAAGAATACAAAGCAGAGCTTGATTTAATATTGAACGCTCCCCTGGTTGGAAGGTGGGATTACAGCAAAAACGGAAGACAGCTTATTGACACAGGTTTAGTTGAAATTTTTCTTGAACAAATAAAACCTTTTATCACGATTGAACCTGACGATATTGATGAAAATTTAAGAAGAGAAAGTATCTTAATCTATCCCCTTGAAGCGATTAGAGAAATTTTAATCAATGCAATGGTTCACAGAGACTGGACACGATTTGTTGATATTGAAGTAGGCATTTATTCGGATAGAATTGAAATAATAAGTCCGGGAAGTCTGCAAAATTCGATGACAATAGAAAAAATGATTGCTGGTCAGCGTTTTACCCGAAATACCCTTATCATGGAGATAATGAGGGATTATCGTTACGTTGATCACCGCGGAATGGGGATTCGTACCAAAGTTATTCCACAGATGAGAAAAAATAGTAATCCAGATCCGGTTTTCGAAGCTACAGAAGATTATGTAAAGACAGTTTTATATAAAAAAAGCCAGTAGTGTCCGGTTATAGACCGTCACATAAATAATTTCACTCCGTTATCGGTCGTCTGCGTATTTAAATACGCCTTCCTCCCTCTGGTCTTGTACCGAATTTTAAAATCGGATAATTATTTATGTGACAATTTTTAAATCCGTGTTTTTTTCTGGCAGAAAATTTAAAAGACAATCACAAAAACACGAAAAATAGAAAACACGAAATACAATAATATTCAGATTTTTGTGTTTTCGTGATGATTTTTTTTGGTTCCGGCTATGCCGGGTTAGCTTATTCAGGCTTCCTGATTATTGATATTATTTTCACATCTTTAACAGGTTTGCTTGCAGAGTTGACTTCAATCAGGCCCAGTTTATCCACTACATCCATTCCCTGTATGACCTTTCCAAATACAGTATGTTTTCCAATGAGCCAGTCAGTATCCACGAGGTTTATAAAAAATTGTGATCCATTTGTCCCTGGTCCTGCATTGGCCATTGCAAGGCAGCCTCGTGAGGGTGGATGGGAAGAGCCTTTTTTGCTGTACACATAACCCATGTTTTCCATCACATCTTGTACTGTCATGGCCTGTAAGGCTTTGCTTATATCGTCTTTTTTTTTGTCCAGTTCTTCCTGGGAAGTGATGTTGAGCTTTTGAAACAGGGGTGCAATAATATTTCGGCGATAATCATCTTCGTTTTTGACCATAAGATATGGGTGAACCCCTTTTTCAGGATCAATTGCCTGCATTTTATCCAGCCCAAGTCCTGAGGCATCGATTTCATCTTGAAAAGTATATCCTGGCCCCCCTGTTCCATTGCCCAGGGGACATCCTCCCTGAATCATAAAATCCTTAATTATTCTGTGAAATATCAGGTCGTTATAAAATGGTTTTTTAATTTTTTTATTTGTTGTTGAATCGGTAAACTCTTTTGTTCCTTCGGAGAGTCCTATGAAATTGGCCACTGTTTCCGGAGCGGAATCAGCAAATAATTCCACAACAATATCACCGGATGATGTTTTGATTATATATACGGGATTTTTAGGTTTCATGCTATTATTCTCTTCAGATTTTAGGATTGATGAATTAAATAAAATAAGAAAAAATGCCATAGTCAAAATTATACGGTTAGTATTTCTCATGTTTTTTTATCCTATTGTAAGTTGCTATTATAAAAAAACGATCCCGATAGACTATCTTAATACATGTAAAAAATCAAGATAATATTGGGCTTTTCGGCGGGAAAGAGGGGCCAGGGAGATGAATGCCTATGGCATTTTGACCATCGGCCATAAGATAAAAATTTTATCTTGCTCATTCACCCATTAAATGTGTTATATTCATACAGAATTACACCTGTTTTATATCAATAGAATTATTGTAATTTTTCAATAGGTTTGAGCGAGCCCTAAGGTTGTGTGAACCGGCTGGTTTCTGATTTAACTAACTGGTTTATGTATAATTTCCAAACTCGTTGAAAATGTACAATTTATTTTGGGTTGGATTTATTTTGAAATTTATCAGGAGGGTATAATTATGGCAAAGAAAGTGTTGATTATAGGAGGTGTTGCAGCCGGAGCAAAGGCGGCATCCCGTATTATAAGGCGTGACCCTGAAATTGAAGTGACCATGTTGGAGAGGGGTGAAATCATATCTTATGGCGCCTGCGGCCTTCCATTTTTTATTGAAGACAGGGTAAAAAATCATGAGGAGCTTATTACCACTCCCACAGGAGTTATACGTAATCCTGTTTTTTTTAAAAATGTAAAGGGTGTAACCGTACATATTAAAACTGAAGCAAAAAAAATTGATCGTAAAAATAAAATTGTTTCAGCGATAAATTTAAATACCGGTGAAGAGCTTGAATATCCCTACGACAGCCTTGTTCTGGCTGTGGGGGGGACCCCTGTTGTACCCCCCATTGACGGGGTAAGTTTGAAAAATATCAATAAATTGAGTACAATTGAAGACGGCATTGTAATTAAAGAAAAGCTTGCAGAAAAAAAGATTAAAAACGCTGTAATTGTAGGTGCAGGATTAATAGGCCTGGAAATGATAGATGCGTTAAAACACTGGGGTGCTGATGTTACGGTTGTTGAAATGCTCGATACTGTGCTCCCTGCTCTTCTTGACAAGGATATGGGGTTGATACTGGGGGGGCATTTAAAAAATATGTGAGTCAGGGTTTTAAATTCTGAGGCTGTGATAAAGTTTGAAGGTGATGAAAGCGGGAATGTAAAAAAAGTTGTTACGAATAAAAATGAACTTGATGCTGATATGGTTCTCATGGCCATAGGTGTCAGGCCGAATATTGAACTTGCAAAAAATGCGGGTCTTGAAATTGGTGAAAGCGGAGCCATTTTCGTAAATGAATATCTTCAGACAAGTGATCCATCTATTTATGCTGGAGGAGATTGTGCAGAGAACACCAATCTTTTGACCGGCAAAAAGGTATACGCTCCCATGGGGTCTGTGGCAAATAAGCATGGACGTATTATCGCAGATCATATAATCGGAAATCCGGTTTCTTTTCCTGGAATTCTTCAAACAGGAATCTGCAAGGTGTGTGAGTATAATGTGGGGAGAACCGGGCTTTCTGAAAAAGATGCATCTGCGTTGGGTTTTGATGTTGAAACTGTTATCAGTCCTGCTCCTGACCGTCCCCACTTTTATCCAGGGAATCAGCCGATTATCATTAAGCTTGTGGCTGACAAAAAAACCAAAAAAATTCTTGGTGTACAGGTAATAGGCCCCGGAGACGTTGCAAAACGTGTGGATGTTGTGGGAACTGCCTTAACCTTTGGGGCAACTGCGGAACAGTTGTCATCAATAGATCTGGCCTATGCCCCCCCGTTTTCACCGGCCCTGGATAATATAATAACAGCCGCCCATGTTATGATGAACAAACTTTCCGGTCTTGCAAGGGGTGTTTCCCCTTTATATGTAAAAGAGAGGCTTGATAATAATGATGATTTTATATTGCTCGATGTAAGGAGTCCTGATGAATATAATTCCATCCATATTGAGCATCCAAATGTCAAGCTGATCCCCCTTGGGAAGCTCAGGGAGGAAGCAAAAAACCTTCCAGTTGATAAGGAAATAATTGCCTTTTGTAAAATAAGCCTGCGGGGATATGAGGCTCAGCGTATTCTGGATGGATACGGGTTTAAGGATGTTAAATTTATGGATGGGGGCGTTTTGGCATGGCCCTTTGATAAAATTACCGCAGATTAGCTCTTATAATCAAACCACCCGTTTTACGGGTGGTTTGGTGTAAGATCATACCTGCTGCGTATCTTAAATCAGCAACGCTGAATAGTTACCCTTCATAGCTATAGCTACTTTTTGTAAAAATCAGTGGGGTCCGGTTATATTCCCATCTCTTTTGCGATTATACCTTTCATGATTTCAGTGGTTCCCCCTGCGATTGATAAAATCCGCACATCCCGGTATGCTCTTACCACGGGAAAGCTTTCAAGTGCTCCCTGCATTCCATGCAGTTCTATGCAGCCTTCAGCCACGCGTCTGGCAAGCTCTGAATTCCAGTATTTAGCCATGGAAGTCTCTTTTAATATATTTTTACCCGCCATATGATCAACGATCAGTGTTTCAAGCATGGTTTTGCCCAGTTTGATTTCAGTGGCCATTTCCACCAGGGCAAACTGGCTGCTCTGGGTCCTTGGTATTGGTTGTCCTGAAACAGAAGTTGTTTTTTGATGTTTTAAAAGTTGTGCAAGGGAAAATTCAGCAGTCGCAACAGTCTGTACAGAGCAAAGAAGCCGTTCAAACTGAAGCTTCTCCATGAGCATTTTAAATCCCATTCCTTTTTGCCCAAGAATGTTGGTTTTGGGAATTCTGCAATCGGAAAAAAAGAGTTCCACTGTATCCTGGCTGTTAAAACCCATTTTTTCAAGCTTCTTTCCCCTGATAAAACCGGGTAAATCACTCTCCACAACGTATAATGACGTTGATTCATAGGGGCTTTTATCAGAAGGATTTTTTGCTGCTACAACAGCCACGCCGCAATTAATTCCATTGGAGATAAAAATCTTGGAGCCATTTAAAACTATCTCATCGCCATCGTCCACAGCCATGGTTTCAATGGAAGCCAAATCACTTCCTGCATTCGGTTCTGTCATGGCAATGGCACTTACAATATCCCCGGAACAGCAGCCGGGAAGATATTTATTTCGAAGATACTCCGATCCATAGGAGTAAATATACGGAGCAGCCACATCACTATGTAAAACAGCGTGTAATCCATAATGATTTGAGAGGATAAGCTCTTCGGCAACTATCACCGCATAGAGTAAATCATGACCCGGGCCCCCATACTCTTTGGGGATGGTGGTGCATAACAGTCCCTCCCGTCCCATCTTTTGCCAGGCACTTTTTGGTACAATTTTATCCTTTTCCCACTGGTCAACATTGGGAATTATCTCTTTTTCAATAAAAGCACGTGTTTTTTCGCGAAACTTATGATGTTTGTCAGTATAAGGTATAATATTCATTAATGGAGCTCCTAAAAAGTTTTATGGGTCGCTTTTCTTGCTGGTCATGACCCTGATTTTTTAAAGAATTACAGGAATTTTTACTATTAGTTTTGATTCTATCAAATTGCGCAAACCTAAAACGGAACCGCACCTCCTGAGTAAAACATAAATCCGTCGAAACCGCCGCCCCCGCCCTTGATTCCGGCATCGGAAATGTGCAAATATCTTACGCCGCTGATTATTCGTATATGGTTTAAAATTTTTAAAGTTCCGCCAAAACCGCCCATTAACCGAAAATTAAAATGACGACTGCCGGAAAAATCGGTGGATTGCTGCTGAAGACCACCCCCTGTGTCAAAATAAATAGACCACAGGTTATCATGGCTTTTATAGAAATGTTTACGAAATAAAATATCCAAACCGGCTGCAATGCCATTGTCGTCGATTCCGGAACGGATGCGTGCTCCTAAAATGTCAATGTTGACAGATAAGCTGTCCTGGAAAAAATAGCCAAAGCCAATGTGCAAGGCATACATTTCACCCTTACCATGGTCGCCGCCGATGGCAGAGGCATAGGGGTACAATTTCCAGGTACCTTTGTGGAAGCCGTCTGGCTGCCTGGCTATAGATTTTTTATTTTTCAAACTATCACAATTAAGTTCTGGTTGTTCCGAAGCTTTAACCTCCAAATGAACAAGGCAAAAAATAACGGCTGCTATTAAAATTTTAAGGTATTGTGATCCCATGTTTAATTCCGTAAAAATAAAAAATTTCAGGTTGATTAATAAGGGCGTTTTGGGCTTGGTTTTATCTTGGGCACTTAGTGTTGAGTTGTGGGTATTGAAAAAAATAGACTGTATCTTTGTTTTTAATACTCACTTCTCATATTTCATATCCCAAAATAGCCGAAATTAAAACCACCCTTGAGTTTTTTTGTAACCAGCATGCCCTGTCGGGCACAACAAAATATGAAAATGAGATAGCGGTTAATGACATTTTATAAATTAATAGAATTCCTTAATTCATCATTCATAATTCAAAATCCATCATTTTCTTATAAATGTCCTATCAAAATAATTTTATAACACCTTGATAATATTTTAAAATAGTGTGATTTCTCTATTGAGAGTTCCCTGAATATGCAACAATAAGTATTTAATACACTATACAAATAAAATAGATTTTAAGAAAAATTTTATGCATAATATGCTATTGTCCGCTAAAGTGTCAAATAAATGAAGAGAAGCTCGGGCATATCCATTGTTTTGCCGTGGTATTTTCTTCGCAAAGATACAGCTTGTAAAAGTTTCTCTTGACAAAAGGAACATACTTGAAGTTAAAAACAGATAGCTCTTGCATTTTCTGTTTTATTGAACATAATTTAATGTGTGGTGCACATATGGATTTTTAGAAAATTATTTTGTGTGGGGTATCACATGGGAGATGTGCTGAAAAATATTATAGATGCTCAGGTAATAAATTTCACTTTGGGCAGGGGAGAAAGACGTATTGTAATACGCAGGCGACTATAACGGAGTGAAATTATTTATACAAATATCTATTCTTTTTGCGTTTTTTCAACATTAATTATCTAAAAATCTATAATTATAATAATCGGGGGTAAAAATGTCAGATCACCAATCTGCCAGCGATATGTTTGAAGAACAAAAACCGGAGACTTTATCCATACTGCCTTTGTTTGATACGGTTCTTTTTCCTAAAATGGTTCTTCCTCTTGTGATAATGCAGAAAAAGTCGATTCAGCTTTTGGACGAGGCCATGGATGAAAACCGGACCATAGGACTGCTAACGTCACAAAAAACCTATGATCCCAATGCTGAACCCTATGCAGGGCAATCAAAGGAAGAATTGCATACAGTCGGCACAAGCGCATTAATCTTGAAGATGGTAAAAAATGAAGATAACAGAGCCCAGTTGCTGGTGCAGGGTTTAAGCAGGTTTAGCGTAAAAAAATATGTTCAGGAAAGCCCTTATCTTCGGGCCGATGTTGAGTATATGGAAGATGTCCTTAAAACCGACAAAGAGATCGAAGCCATGGTTGCGAATATATCCACTTTATTTAAAAGGGTTGTTGAGTTGACTCCCGGGCTCCCCCCCGAGATAGGATCCATGCCTGGGTCCATTGTAGAACCTGGTATATTGGGGGATATGGTCACCTCCATAATAAATTCCACTGTTCAGGATAAACAAAAAGTTCTGGAAACAAGTGATGTGAAAAAACGGCTCAAAGAGGTTATCCGTATTGTTAGCCACCAGATGGAACTTTTAGAGCTTGGACATAAGATACAAACCCAGGTTAAAGGTGATATAGAAAAAAGTCAGAAAGAATATTATTTAAGGCAGCAAATGAAGGCCATTCGGGAGGAGCTTGGAGAAAAGGATGATGCATCCGTCGAGGTTCAGGAGTATAAGACAAAAATAAACGAGTTAAATCTTCCTGAAGATGCCAAAAAAGAGGCTGACCGTGAGCTTTCCAGGTTGTCGCGTATGCATCCGTCTTCATCAGAGTATACTGTTGCATCAACATATCTTGACTGGCTCACAGGTCTGCCATGGAATGAAAGAACAGAGGATCATCATGATTTGGCAAGGGCAAGAAAAATTCTGGAAAAGGATAATTACGGGTTAGAAAAACCGAAAAAACGTGTTATAGAGTATCTTGCTGTTCGTAAATTAAAACCGGATTCCAAGGGGCCCATTCTCTGTTTCTCAGGCCCTCCAGGTACGGGAAAAACTTCCCTGGGAAGATCAATAGCCAAAGCTTTGGGGCGTAAGTTTTACCGGATATCTCTGGGTGGAGTAAGGGATGAGGCTGAAATAAGAGGCCATCGCCGGACATACGTGGGGGCTCTTCCCGGAAGGATCATACAGGGTATAAGACGTGCGGAATCAAATAATCCTGTTTTTATGCTGGATGAAATTGATAAGCTTGGAAGCGATTTTAGAGGTGATCCATCATCGGCTCTTTTGGAGGTTCTTGATCCTGAACAAAACTTTGCTTTTTCGGATCATTATCTGGATGTTCCATTTGATTTGTCCAGCGTCATGTTCATTACAACTGCCAATGTTCTGGATACTATTCCCCCTGCTCTGCGGGACAGGATGGAGGTGCTTCAGCTTTCAGGTTACTCCCAGGATGAGAAACTTAAAATTGCAACCAGGTTTCTTGTCCCGCGTCAGCGTGAGGAACACGGCCTTGATGCATCACATATATCTTTTTCAAATGGGGCAATAAAACTGATAATTTCGGGGTATACCCAGGAGGCTGGCCTGCGAAATCTGGAAAGGGAAATAGCAAATATCTGCAGGGGTGTTGCAACCAAAATAGCTGAAAAAAAAGCTGAGACAGTCTCCATTACTATTAAAACTGTTCACAAATATTTGGGTCCGGTGCAGATACCACCTGAGGTTAGTGCGGGGGTTTTAACTCCTGGGGTGGCCACGGGGCTTGCATGGACGCAAAGCGGTGGGGCCGTTTTATTTGTGGAGGCCACTGCCATGAAGGGTAAAGGCAATCTTGTATTAACTGGCCAGCTGGGTGATGTTATGAAGGAATCTGCAACAGCAGCTTTGAGTTTTATAAAGGCAAATGTATCTAAACTTAAAATAGATGAAGATTATTTTTCCGTGCATGATCTGCATATACATATTCCTGCCGGGGCCATACCTAAAGATGGACCCTCCGCAGGTGTCACCATGCTTACAGCGATGGTCTCCCTTATAACCGGCAGGATCGTTAAAAAAGACCTTGCGATGACAGGTGAAATAACATTGAGGGGAGAGGTTCTCCCTGTTGGTGGAATAAAGGAAAAAGTTCTGGCAGCCCATCGTGCAGGGATTAAATCTTTAATACTTCCCAAATGGAATGAAAAGGACATGGAAGATATTCCTGAAAATGTGCAAAAAGATATTGATTTTTATTTTATCGATAAAATGATGGATATATTAAAAAAAGCATTTGCAAAATAATTATGGAACATAAAATAAAACAATACCATTTCCCCGGCAGTTTAAAAAGGTATTTTATTCTGCTCTTCTTGATATCTTTTTTGTTTGCCATGGGGTGTGCAGGGTCAAAAAAAATTATTCCTTCTGTTAAACATAAAAAATTGAAGAGCAGACTGCCCAATTCATTTAAACCCTACAGGATCGGGAATAACTGCTATAAACCTTTAATGGATGCCAGGGGATTTAAACAGCAGGGGCTGGCGTCCTGGTATGGGAAAGATTTCCATGGGAAAAAAACAGCAAACGGTGAGATCTATAATATGTATGGCCTTTCTGCAGCTCATAAAACGCTTCCCCTGGGGACATGGGTGAGGGTCCGCAGATTTGATAATGGGAAAATAATCGATCT
>JAUVKE010000239.1 GCA_030592105.1 Desulfobacteraceae bacterium | reverse complement strand
TATTCGATGTTCGATGTTGGACGTTCAAAAAATATTTTATTCTGCTGCAAGTTGGGTTGTGGGCATCGCCCGCTTTAGTTACTCTGTTTTTGCGAACCTCTTATCCTTTCCCATTGCGTTGTTGAATAATTTTATTTTTTCAGATTTGTAAACCACAAAAACCCGTAACATTATAATACACAAGAGAAAACATATGAATATTAAAACAGATTTTTTAGTTATAGGCAGCGGAATAGCAGGCCTCACTTTTGCACTAAAAGTTGCAGAATTTGGCAATGTTGCTCTTATAACCAAAAAAGGCATTACAGAAAGTAATACTGCCAAAGCCCAGGGTGGAATTGCCTCTGTCTTTGGCGAAATTGATTCTTTTGATCTTCATATAAAAGATACTCTATCTGCAGGCGATGGCCTTTGTAATAAAAAAGTTGTGGAGATAGTTGTTAAAAGCGGGCCTGACAGAATTCGGGAATTAATAGATCTGGGTGTAAAATTTAATATTGAAAAGGATAATGTCAATAAAAATAAGAGCAGACCAAAACTTGAACTGGGTCGTGAGGGCGGTCATTCACAGAAACGTATTGTCCATGCCCAGGATATGACAGGTAAAGAGATTGAAAATGTACTGGTGACTCATGTAAAAAATTACGATAAAATTACTCTTTATGAAGACCATATTGCTATTGATCTTATTACTTTTTCAACCCGAATGAAAAGCGGTCTTATTACTACAGCACATGATACATTATGTTGTGGAGCCTATGTGTTTGACAGGAAAACAAGACAGGTAAAAACCTTTTCCTCTGCTATAACGCTTCTGGCAACAGGTGGGGCAGGCAAGGTTTATCTTTATACCAGTAATCCCGATATCGCAACAGGTGATGGTATAGCAATGGGATATAGAGCAGGGGCATCGGTTGCTGATCTCGAGTTTGTTCAGTTTCATCCGACTTGTTTGTACCACCCGGATGCAAAAAATTTTTTAATCTCAGAAGCTGTAAGGGGAGAGGGTGGAGTACTGATCCATAAAAATAATACACGATTTATGGAAAAATATGATCCAATGAAAGAATTGGCTTGCAGGGATGTTGTCGCACGTGCAATCGATAATGAGCTTAAGATAAGTGGAAATGATTCTGTATTCCTTGATATATCGCATAAAAAATCAGATTTTGTAAAAGAGCGTTTTCCCAATATTTATAAACAATGCCTTTCCTTTGGCATTGATATAACCCAGGAACCTATACCTGTAGTCCCTGCTGCCCATTATATGTGTGGCGGACTGGTAACAGATATAATGGGAAGAACCGATATCAGCAGACTGTATGCAGTTGGAGAGACTGCATGTACTGGCCTTCACGGAGCAAACAGGCTTGCCAGTAATTCACTGATTGAGGCTTTGGTTTATGCTGATGCTGCTGCAAAACAAGCTGTAAAAGATATTGAAGCATCTAATTTACAAATTACGCCGGAGCCACCGGTGTGGGATGATACCGGCACAACAGACAGTGATGAGGGAATTATGGTTTCTCATAACTGGGATGAAATTCGCCGATTTATGTGGAATTATGTAGGGATAGTCAGATCAAACAAACGACTTGAAAGAGCCAAAAGACGTATTGAAAATATTGAAAAATAGATTTTTGAATATTACTGGAATTTTAAAATCGCGGGAGACCTTATAGAGTTGAGAAATATTGCCACGGTAGCTAATCTTATTATTAAATGTGCAATGCACAGAAAAGAAAGCCGTGGACTTCACTATAATATTCAATATCCTGAAAAAAATGATGCGAAATGGCTGGAGCAGACTGTTATAAAAAGGTCCTTTGCTAACTGAGTTATATAAAACATCTTGCTTTATTTTTTAATCTTTGATATACTTACTGGTTAATATCTGATTAGTTAAACTCTGTAATCCTGCTAAAAGGATTATATGTGAGTTTATTTCATGATTTAATCAGATTATATCTGAACAGTTATAATAATTTTTAAAAAATTATTTCGGATGCCTTGCAAAATGCAAGGCATTTTTTTTGATTAACCTGCACTTTTGTGCAAATATCAACCCATTCTCAGGGGTTAATTTATAGCCCTTAAGTCTGAAAGAATAAAAATATATGAATATATTTGCAGATATTGGTATTGATAATGATATCCTTAAAGGGTTATCATCACTGGGATTTCAGGAACCGACTCCGATTCAGGCACAGGTTATCCCATTAATGCTGGAACAACAAGTAGATTTGATTGGTCTGGCGCAAACAGGAACAGGAAAAACAGCAGCATTCGGCATACCTTTAATTCAACGTACAAGCATAAAAAATAAAAAAACGCAATGGTTTGTTTTATGCCCTACAAGGGAGCTTTGCGTACAAGTATCAAAAGATCTGGAGGCCTTTGCCAGACATGTTGAGGATTTAAAAATATTAGCAGTTTATGGTGGTGCAAGTATTGAACAGCAGATTAGAGCTTTACGTAAAGGTGTACAGGTTATTGTTGCAACTCCAGGCCGGTTAAATGACTTAATTAACCGTGGTAAAGTTGACATATCCAATGTCCGCTATGTTGTTCTTGATGAAGCAGATGAAATGCTGCAAATGGGTTTTCAGGATGAATTGAACGCCATACTGTCCCATACACCTTCAGAAAAAAACACATTATTATTCTCTGCAACAATGTCAAAAGAAGTTGCAGCTATAGCTGGCAGATATATGTCTGACCCTGTTGAAATTACAGTTGGCAAGCGCAATGCAGGCGCTGAAAATGTGCGACATGAGTATTATATGGTTCATGCTAAAAACCGCTATCTTGCTTTAAAGCGAATTGTAGATAATTGTCCAAATAATTATTCGATTGTTTTTTGTCGAACCCGAATAGAGACGCATGAAGTAGCTAATAAATTGATTCAGGACGGATATAACGCTGATGCGTTGCACGGTGATTTATCCCAGGCCCAGCGTGATCAGGTTATGAGAAAATTCCGTTGCAAAAACCTGCAGATACTTGTAGCAACAGATGTTGCGGCACGTGGCCTGGACGTAAATGATCTGACACATGTAATCAATTATAATCTTCCTGACGAGATTGGTGGCTATACCCATAGAAGTGGAAGGACCGGGCGTGCAGGGCGTACTGGAATATCAGTCGCCATTATTCATATGAAGGAACGTTTTAAAATCAGGCAAATTGAAAAAAAGCTTAATAAGACATTTAAGCAGTGCCGTATCCCTTCAGGAATGGAGATTTGTAAAAAGCAGCTGGTCAGTCTGGTTGATGTTCTTACAAAAGTTGAAGTAGCCCATGAGCAGATTGATCCTCTGTATACAGAAATTGCAGAAAAATTTGCACATCTTGATCGCGAAGAGCTTATTAAAAAATTTGTTTCTTTAGAGTTTAACAGGTTCCTGGAATATTATAAAAATGCTCCTGATCTTAATGTGAGTGATGGGATAAAAAAACGGAATGGTAAAAAGATGCTACAACATGTGGAGCTTACAGACCGTCCAGGCCGCAAGCAAAAGTTTACCCGTTTTTTTCTTAATGTTGGCAGGCGTGACGGGATTATGCCCCATGGTCTCATCGGAAAGATTAATGGTGCTTCCAATGGAGGCCGTATTAAAGTCGGAAAGATTGAAATTATGCGGAACACGGCTATGCTTGAAGCGGATAGCAGGTTTACACCTCAGATTCTTAGTGCTTTTCAGCATGTAAAAATCAATGGCAAAGCAGTTTCCATTGAGGTTACCCGAGGGAATAATGGTGCAGGCCGGACCAGGCATGGAAAAAGTCGCCACCGTAAAGTACGTAGGGCTAAGGCAGCATAACGTATAGACCGTCACATAAATAGTTAAACTTCCCCCACGCAAGTTTCTAACCGGACACTGCTGAAAATAATAGATAAACGAAAAGAAAGCCTCCACTGATTTGGAAGAAGCATATTATGGGAGCTCAGTGAAGGCTTTTGGCAAGGAAAACTGGTGACAGCACTCCTTAAACCGGATTATTTATATCAGTATATGATTTTATGGTCAATTTTTAAATTATGCTGGTGGCATCTGTTATAAATTTATGTATACTTTTTCCGTTTTGCCTCCCCCCCTTTTGCAGAAATGTATACTAACGTTACCACTATTTATAGACCGGCACACAAATAATTTCACGGCGTTATCGATCGTCGGAGTATTATATGCCCCTTCCTCCCTCTGGCCTTGTAAAATTTATTATGTTATAATTTATACATCCATCCACCTCTTATATTTCATAATTATTTCTTTATGGTTTTGTGAAAAACCGTAAACTTGGATATCGGTATTTTTATACTTTTATGAGCTCAACAAAATTAAGTTATACAAAAAAACTAATCTCTGT
>JAUVKE010000289.1 GCA_030592105.1 Desulfobacteraceae bacterium | reverse complement strand
CCCCAGAAATTAATGGCAATGATCTTTTCCCATTTTTCCCTGGTTTCATTCATGAAAAGATCGTCGATATTCCACCCAACATTGTTTACCAGGACATCAATAGTACCAAATTTATCATTAACAGCCTTGACCATTGCCTCGACCTGATCATTTTTTGTAATATCGGTTTTAACAAACATAACCTCGCAGCCAAGGGCTTTGGCCTGCTCCGCTACTTTCTCTCCCTGGGCTGCGTCAAGCTCTGCAATTGCAAGCTTAACATTTTCTTTGGCAAAGTCATGACAAATTGCGCGGCCTATATTGGAACCACCACCTGTAACAACAACTGTTTTTCCTGCTAAGTTCAAATCCATATTTCCCTCCTGTAATCTTTTCAATTATGATTTAGAGTAAATTCAACACTATTATTAGGCTTTCAACTTTATTTTCTAGGGAGACGTAATATTCTGTTTGCGATTATTGTCCGCTGTATTTCAGAGGACCCTCCCCATATAGTAAGGCTTCTGCAATTTATCCAGCCCTTTGATGCCTCATGGACAGAATTTCCAAGTTCGTCTATATTGTACCAGGATTGCGCATAGGGGCCCATGGTCTGAATATTTAAATCCATAACCCGCTGATAAAGCTCAGCTCCGTAGACTTTCAGTAATGAAGCTTCAGGCCCCGGCTGTGAGCCTGTCTTGAGTTTGGAGAGCATGCGCAAAAAAGTATAAAAAAATGAGTTGCAATCGATCTCGACCTCTGCCAGTTTTTGCTGAAAGGCCTTATCCTTTATAAGGGGTTCACCATCAACAAAAGCATTTCCGGCATTAATTTTTATTGTTTCAACGGCATAAAGAAGATCCCCCACGGGAAACGCATTAAGTCTTTCATGTTCAAGCAATGCGCCTGCCACTCTCCATCCGTCGTTAATTTCGCCAATTACATTTTCCACTGGAACTTTAACATCATCAAAAAAGACTTCTGAAAATGCCTTATGATCTATTAATTCCTCAATGGGCCGGATAGTAATACCCGGAGTTTTAAGATCAACCAGTAAAAAAGTTATACCGGCATGTTTTTTAACATTGGGATCAGTCCGTACAAGCATGAACATCCAGTCTGCATGATCCGCCATGCTTGTCCAGGTTTTTTGGCCGTTAACAACAAAATGATCCCCCTTACGAAGGGCCTCTGTACTTAAACTTGCAAGGTCGGAACCTGCATCGGGTTCTGAAAAACCCTGGCACCAGATAGCCTCCCCTGATATCATATCAGGTATGAGCTTTTCCTGCTGTTCCTTTGTCCCGAACTGCAAAAGCAATGGCGCCAGCATCCCAAGAGATACAATGGCGGTTTTAAGCCTGGGGGCCCCTGACAAACCATATTCATAATTAAATATAAACTGTTCCACCTGGGTGAAACCTGCCCCGCCCAGTTCTTTTGGAAGATGTGGGGCAACCCAGCCTTTTTTATAAAGAGTTTTATGCCATTTAATCATTAAATCAAGATCCATGGTGCTTCCACCAAGGGTCTTATCCCGTACTTCCGGCGGGACATTTTCCACCAGCCAATCCTTAATTTTTTTACGAAACCTCTCTTCATCTTCTGAATATGATGCTTTCATCTTATTTTGTAACCCCTTGAATCAATAGCCCATCAAAGATGCGTACCGTTTTTGATGGTAGCCAGCGTCACCAAAAAGGACGTCAGTAACCTTTGCCCTTTTTATGAAAAGGCTTATATCCGATTCATTTGTAAATCCGAATGCGCCATGGAGCTGCACAGCAGTTTTTGTTATATCCAGATAAGCAGAGGAACATTTTGCCTTTGCCGTTGATATAATCTGCATTTTTCCATTTATATTCTCAGCAATCGACGCAGTGGCGTAATATACCGACGACAGGGCGAGTTCTTTCTGAATAAACATATCAGCAGCCTTGTGCTGTGTTGCCTGGAAAGAACCTATGGGCCTTCCAAACTGGATTCTATCCGTAAGATGTCTCACTGTGATATTTAAGGAGGTCTCCATACCACCGGCCATTTCAGCACAAAGACCAATAGTTGCCTGATCAACAGCTTCAGCCAAAATCGAGTGACCTTTATCCTGGGTACCAATTATATCTTCACATGAAACCTGTACATTGTCCAGTTCAAAAATAGCGGCATTACGTCCGTCCATTGTTTTAAGGGGAGTAATTTTAAGCCCTTCAGCCTTTTTAGGAAGGATAAATAGAGTTATCCCTTCCCCATCAGATATCCCCTGTGATGTACGTGCTGAAATGATAAATTTATCAGCAGCACAACCGTCTGTGACAAATATTTTTTTCCCTGAAATTAAAAAGCCCTCATCTTTTTTTACAGCCCTGGTTGTGCAATATCCGGTATCATAGCCGCCACCATCTTCCAGATATGCCAGTGCCATAAAAAGTTTTCCTTCACAAATAAGAGGAAGAATTTCTTCTTTTTGCTCGTCGCTGCCACCCATTAAAACCAGATTCCCCCCAAGGAGAACTGTGGAAATCCATGGCTCAGGAAGGAGACCCTTGCCGAATTCTTCAAGGAGAACCATTACATAACTAAAATCCATCCCTGAACCACCGAATTCTTCCGGAAAAATCAGGCCCATCCAGTCAAGACGAGCCATTTTTTTCCAAATTTTTTTTGTATATCCCAGGGGATCTTTTTTTAATTCGCGGACCCGATCAAAAGGGTTTTCCTTTTTGATAAAGTGTGCAACGCTCTCCCGCAGCATTTTATGCTCTTTTGTAAGCTCCAGATCCATTAATTTACCTATACTATAGATTTCCATATAACCAGCATGCCCTGTCGGGCACAACAAAATATGAAAATGAGATAGCGATTAATGACATTTTATAAATTAGTAAAATTCCTTAATTCATCATTCATAATTCAAAATTCATCATTTTCTTATAAACCGATCTCTGAAAATCCATATCTTATTATTTTGTAACTATTCAGCTAATCTGTAAGCAACAGGTATAATCTGATTAAACCTGAAGCATGCTTAAAACCAGCAACGCTGAATAGTTACAAAGAATAACTGATTATTTCATGTTAAGTTTAGTTCTGGTTTTGAGATAAGTCCCATAATTTTCCTCTCCAAATTTCGTAAAATCAGGATCTCTTTTCTCAAAAAATGCTGACTGGGCCTCTTTCTGCTCGTCACTGTTCATAAAGGCAGGGAACATAGTTTTTTGCAGATCCCCAGCATTATCGTACCTCATATTGTTAAACTCCTGATCAAAAGTGGCCTTTAACATCTGGATACAGGTGGGACTCTTTGCAAGAATATCAATACACCAGTTGTCAACCTCTTCATCTATTTTATCAAGGGGAACAACCTGATTCACCAGACCCATCTCAAGGGCTTCATCAGCACTGTAGCGCCTGCAAAGCATCCACATTTCCCTGGCTTTTTTTGCTCCAAGAACCCTGATGGCATACTGTATGGGCCATCCTGTGGCAGGAATTCCCACCTTGGGACCGTTTTGTGCAAACCTGGCATTATCAGCAGCAATAGTAAAATCACAGCAATATGCCACATGATTACCACCACCCACGCACCACCCTTTAACAACAGCAATTATAGGTTTCTTGCATGCTGTTATAAAATCGTTGCATTGAAAAAATATTTTATCTTCAAATTCGCCATCAGCTTCGGCTCCCACATCACCACCTGTGCAAAAAGCCTTTTCGCAGGTACCTGTTAAAATAACAACGCCTATGGCTGGATCTGCATTAATATCATATATACATTCCCAGATATGACGAATTGTTGTCCCTGTAAAAGAATTCATCGCTTTGGGCCTGTTAATCGATATTCTCGCAACTCCCCCTGCCCCAATATATTTTTTTTCGTAGATCAGATCGTCATAAACATATCCATCAACTTCT
>JAUVKE010000403.1 GCA_030592105.1 Desulfobacteraceae bacterium | reverse complement strand
GCTTTGGATACTATCTTATCCCCCATAGCTGTAATAGCTTTGGCAGGAGGGCCTATAAAAACAAGGCCGGCTGCTTGTACCATATTACAGAATGCAGCATTTTCAGAAAGAAAACCATAACCAGGATGAACAGCCTGACAATGGTGACTCAATGCAACATCTATTATTTTTTGTTTGTTAAGATAAGAATCAGCAGAGTGAGGGCCGCCTATCAAAACAGCTTCATCAGCTTTTAGTATGTGCAGACCGCTTAAATCGGCTTCAGAATAAACAGTAACGGTTTTTATTCCAAGTTTTTTACAGGTTTTAATAACACGTACTGCAATTTCGCTGCGGTTGGCTATAAGAATTTTATCAAACATTTAGTGTCTCACAAAGGGATATTGCCATGCTTACGCTTAGGCATTGAAGTTTTTTTATTTTCCAGGAACTGTAATGAACGTATTAATCTGTACCTGGTGTCTCTTGGAAAAATAACATCATCAAGATAGCCTCTTTTGGCAGCAATAAAAGGATTAACAAAAGTTTTTCTGTAGTCTTCTATCTTTTCCTTTAAAACAGCATCCGGATCAGGGGACATTTTGATCTCTTTTTTGTGAATAATCTCTGAAGCTCCCTTTGCTCCCATTACTGCAATTTCAGCAGATGGCCATGCATAATTAATATCACAGTGAATATGCTTTGAATTCATAACAAGGTATGCACCGCCATATGCTTTTCTTACAAGAACAGTTATCCTTGGTACAGTGGCTTCTATGAATGCAAATAAAAGTTTTGCGCCATGGCGTATTATTCCTCCATGTTCCTGATCAGGACCAGGCATAAAACCAGGTACATCAACCAGACATATCAATGGAATATTAAAGGCATCGCAAAATCTTACAAATCGTGCAGCTTTGCTTGATGCGTTGCTGTCAAGAACACCGGCTAAAACTGAAGGCTGGTTAGCGACAAGGCCGATAGTCTGCCCGCCAAGTCGTCCAAAACCGCATATAATATTTTGTGCATAATCAGGTTGAATCTCTAAAAATTCAGCTCCATCTAAAATACTGTAAATCAGAATATTCATGTTATAAGACTGATTTGGATTAGGTGGAACCAGATAATCAAGAGCAGGATCTGTTCTGTCTATGGGATCGCCAAGGTCCAGCAATGGAGCCTTTTGTCTGTTGTTGGAAGGAAGAAAGCTGATCAGTTTTCTAACTTCTCTGAGACAGATTATATCATTTGGCATCACCAGATGAGCAACTCCACTTTTTTTCATATGGATATGGGCACCACCGAGTTCATCCGAGGTTATATCCTGATGCGTAACAGTCTTTACTACATTCGGACCGGTTACAAACATATATGATGTGTCATCAACCATAAAAGTAAAATCAGTCATGGCAGGGCTGTAAACAGCACCGCCAGCGCAAGGGCCCATAATACATGATATTTGAGGAACAACTCCGCTTGCTTCAACATTTCTGTGAAATATTTCTCCGTAAGCAGCCAGTGCATCTACACCCTCCTGAATCCGTGCGCCCCCTGAATCGTTAAGTCCTATTATAGGCGTCCCTACTCTAAGAGCAAGGTCCATTACTTTGCAGATTTTTTGTGAGTGAGCTTCTCCAAGGGAACCTCCTATTACCGTGAAATCCTGACTGAAAATAAAAATTTCCCTTCCGTCGATTGTGCCGTGACCTGTAACCACGCCATCCCCGGGATGGCTCTGGCTACTCTCTCCACAACTTCCGCGACCTGTTTTTAAGACATCGAATTCTTCAAAAGAATGATCATCAAGTAACAGCTCAATCCTCTCCCTTGCAGATAATTTGCCTATTTTATGCTGAACTCTTATACGTTCGCTGCCACCGCCTGCGAGAGCATCGTTGCGCATTTTTTCCAGTGTTTGAATGTTGCCGTAAAATTGCTTTTTCATTAATATTTCCTGAAAAATAAAAAGTTATTTTAAAAATTAATTTTTTGTAACTGTATGGTGCTTAAAGTATAATATTTTACAGTAATGTCCGGTTAGATTCTTGCACAGGGAAGTTTTGTTGTTTTTGTAGCGTATTAAATAAATTTCGTAGAATTTCTTAGTGCAGCGCAGCCAAAAAATTGCGGTTGTTTGAGCGAGGTACGAGCGAGTTCCGCAATTTTGGCAAAGCAAGCTTAGAAATTCAAAAAATTTATTCGGCAATAGCGGAAAAAATAACTAACCTTCCCGTGTTTTCTTTCTTGCAAATTGCTAACTGGACATTACTGACTATTTTTATAAAATTTTTAGACCATATAATTATTTACTTTAAAAAAATTACCAAATTTCATGAAATTTGATCTCAATTTTCATACTAATAATAATTTTAATAAGTTACAACTATTTACTGTTTGCGAACTACATTTTTTATATAGTACCTTACTCCTGAAATCCTGTCATAAAAAACAAGAAAATCGTTGTATGTTATCAGTTATCAGTTGTCAGCAAAAGCATATTTATACTAATTTATCTTCCATAGGGATTTGCTGAGACCTACGAGCATCGCCGAGAATTCTTTTGTTTCCTGAACCCATTTTTTGCCAACCGCTGGTTCAATATAATCAATATCAATATAAATTTATGTTCTTAATTCTCCACAAGAACCTTTTGAATATTGCAGAAACCTGGCAAAATCTTTAATATCTTGAAGATGTTTATACAAATCTGC
>JAUVKE010000502.1 GCA_030592105.1 Desulfobacteraceae bacterium | reverse complement strand
GGAAGAGGGCTTTGCAAAGGTAACCAACAAAACATGCCAGAAGTTAATTGAAAAAATAAATTTGCAAGAAGAGGCCTTTTGGACTGAAGACTCCAGCAAAGCTATTTAGTCAAGGATGAGGTCATATGAAATTAACTATAGTAGAATTCCTCAATCCATAATTTACCATTCATAATTTATCATTTTAAGCAGCTGTTTCGTTAAACTGTAAAATATTCTGACACTATTTTTACAAGTTGTTTTCGCTTAAATTTTTATTTTTCCACGCAGATGCTGTTAACTGCAATAATTACGGGTTTCCCAGAGATTGCATACTCTAAAAGCACGGGTTATGGCTGTTTGACTCCTGTCGATTTTTTTTACACTGGTCGGGCTGCTGGCAGACCGTAAAATCAAAATACATGGAATTCCAAGCAGTTAAATGAATGGCATGATAGTTGCTTGGTAAATATATAAAAGGCAGATAGCCTTAAGTTTAATTATTTTTAATCTTTATTAAGAAGGAGAAAAAAAATGAAAAAGTTTTTAATGTTTTTGTGTGCAATTATGCTGTTTTTTGGGTTGGTGGGGATGGCGAGCGCCACCGCTATAGGTGAATCTGAACCAAATGACTCTCTTGCCACCGCTCAGAATATTGACAGTTATTTCTCTCTGGGCGCCAATTCAGATATTATTTTCTCTGAAACCATTCCATGGGTTTCGATATCTGCCACGGGAAATGGCACCTACGACTATTATAGTTTCTTAGTCACGGGAACCAGCGTTCGGGGTATCTTTGACATTGACTATGGAAAGAATCAGGGTGGCAGCATTGATACCGAGCTGGGCTTGTGGGATTCTGCAGGCAATGTCTTGGCAGAGAATGACGACTATTCTTATACTGCCGGGGCAGGAGGAAGCGTGCACAACTATGACGCGTACATTGATTATACGTTTGATTCACCAGGTACTTACATCATCGGCGTCGCTGAGTATTACGCTTCTGCTGGAACTGGTGGATGGTCTGGAGGTATTCCTGACAGCGGAGATACTTATACTCTGCAGGTATCCATTGAAGGGCATGGAATTGGACAGCAGCCCGTCCCAGAACCATCCACCATTCTGCTTATGGGCGCTGGACTCCTTGGCCTGGCAGGTTATAGTCGCAGGCGGTTTAACAAAAAGGGATAGACAGGTTTTAACCTGTATTATAAGATCCAGAATACCTTTGCAAAATTCCTCTGTTTATGCAGGGGAATTTTTTTACCTTTTCACATAATCTAATTCCGATATTACATCTTAAATGAAGCTACCCAGTGCCTGAACCCTCTACCATTTTGTTTATTGGTACAGGTCTTCTTTATCTAATAGGTGTTAAATTTTCCGACACCTCAGGACAATGGCAATTTTATTATAAATCCGGCGCCACCTTCGGGCAGATTTTCTGCTGATATGGTTCCATTAAGATCGGCTGCAATCTGCTTTGTCTGCCAGAGACCTATTCCTGTTCCTTTTGCTTTTGTACTTATGAACGGTTCAAAGAGCATATCAGGAAGCATATTATCAACAAACCCCGGGCCATTATCTGTTATTTTAATAATTGCCTGATTAGAATCAGTATCCTTTATCGCATCTATTTTGATTGCTGTCCGGTCTCCTGCCGCCTCAAATGCATTAAGCAGTAAATTCTCCAGAATCCGAAATAAAAAATCAGGGTCAGTATGCAGCTCAATTTTTGTTTCGCATTTAACATTACTCTTTATTTGTCCTAATCGTGCAGATATTTGCCGGCAGCTTTTGTTTAAAAACTGCCCAAGCTCAAGATTCCGGCAAACAGGCTCTCTTTCGCCTTTAATCATGCTCAAACGTTCCTGCACCTTATC
>JAUVKE010000182.1 GCA_030592105.1 Desulfobacteraceae bacterium | reverse complement strand
TTATACCTGAAGCTATACATATTAACTTCTAAGTAACAAAATGTTATTTTTAAAATAGAGGCCGGGAGCCCTGTTGTTTCGCTGAATAGTTACAAATAAAAATATTATTATTCCAGATTTTTAATTCTGGATTCAATCTGTTCCATTTGTGTTTTCAATTGTGCGGACTGGTCTTTTAATTGTTTTAATTCTTCTTCTTTTGATAAAGAGAGTGAAGTTTCTGGATCAGATACCTGCATACCAGTATTAACACCTATATTGCTCATGCCACGGCCGCCACCTCTGCCACCACCCATGCCCATGCCACGGCCAGTACCTCTTCCACCACCCATTCCCATACCACGACCCATGCCGCTTCCACCGCCCATCCCCATGCCACGACCGGTGCCTCTCATATTTTGAGGACTCTGTGGCTGAACACCTCCATTAACAGCAGTTTCATTAGTACCAAACTTTTCCGGAACGTTTGATCCGGTTGAAGATTGAAGGTTACCTTTTTTATATCTTTCAACAGCTTCTTTAACTGTTCCTGTCTGCTCTATAAAGACCTCAATTCCATCTGCAGTAAAAACCTGCATTGCTTTAGGTCCGCAATTGCCTGTTAATACAGCCTTAACGTTTTTGGAAGATACAAAACCTGCAGATTGAATACCAGCTCCACCACCCAAGGCTATATTTTCGTTGTTAAAAACTTCAAAACTCATGTCATCTGTTTCAACAATAATAAAATAAGCACATCTGCCAAAACGTGAATCAATTTGAGAATTCAGGTCATTTCCGGTAGAACTTACAGCTATTTTCATCGAGAACCTCCTTTTAAATTATTAACGGTACTATAATAAATTGCTTCAAAACTGCTATTCATGGCTTTAATCTATGGTGATAAAATTTTTCACCATATAGACCGTCACATAAATAATTTCACGGCGCTATCAGGAAAAATTCTCGACAACGTACTCGGATTTTTCCTTCTATCCTTGTGAAAGTTATTATGTGACAATCTATAAATAGATTATAAAGACTCCAACTCTTTAATTTTTCTGTTAATTGTTTCAAGAGCATTTTTAGTAGCCTCAGCCTCGGCTTTAAGCATATCCAGATTGGCAACTGAATTTTCAGTGCCTACAGGCATATTCACAGCAAACCCTCCTCCTGTTCTGCGCCCAATGCCCATTCCAAAATTACCCCTGAAGCCATACCCACGCCCCATACCGCGGCCAAAACCGGTTGCCGGTAGATACTGCCTTCCATATCCTGTATTTGCAGTGTTGCAAATCCCACGTCCTCCGCCTGTCATTGGACCTGCGCCCATAGGCCCTGTCCCATTAAATCCTGGCATAATTATTACCTCCTTGCATATAAATATCAATTAAAAAATATCTGATTCTTTAAAAAAATCGCTGTTTCTTCCTTTGACCTGGTCTGTTTTACGCCCTACTCTATACTTATGTCCTTTGCCTTTGCCATTATTACCTGATTTACGTCCTGCGGAACTGTCTTCTGTTCCGAAATTCTTCTGTAATTCAGTCTTTTCAACTTGACGATTTAAATAGCCATTGTGCTTTTTTCGTTGGTTGCGGCGTTTCCGACCGCAACCAGGCATCAGAAATGTCGGAATAAGCTTAATCCCTTTTGCATAAGATTGGAGCACTGTATCAATATTCCCTGCAATAAATGGAATTAATTTTGTTCCGTTGGCTTCAATAATACTGGCCGGTATTTCGGAAATAGCTCCGCAAATCAAAACTTCAATTTCCCAAAGGTTTAATATCTTTGTCAAGTGGGAAGTTATTCCAGGATAAAAAGACTCATAACGTCTGTTTATAATCTCTTCATTTTCGATTTCTGCTATAAGAAGTCTGCATGCAGAATCAAAAACAGGCGAAATTCGGTCTCCCCAGGCAGTAAGCGCCACTTTCATATTTTATATTCCCTCCTTTTATTAAACTTAACAGCAATCTGTGTGCCATTATTGGGAGAATATTAAAAAAAATTTATACTACAATAATTACAAGTAGTTATAAAATATTAATTGTCAATTGCAGGTGGGCAAGAATTAAGAAGGGAGCAAAAAAGCGCTTGTATACAGAAGCAATGTTGCAACCTTATGTTTCTGCAGCAATTCTCATTTTGAGATATTCTGCAATATATCAAATCGTTGTGATTTTTTGTCGTAATATCTCAAAAAATATGTGGTTGTTTTTTTACAACCTAAAATTGACACACCCTATAAAAAATAATATCCTCCCTTTAGCAGAATTGATGACGACAAGGGGTGCTGAGTCAACATCATAATTGCGTTTTTTTTACCACATACTTAGTGAGCACTTATAGAAGGATCTTGTATTTTCCTGAAATCTAAGCAAAAAAGCATAATGAGAATTGCTGTTCAATAAATAATTGACTTTTAAAATATCTGTGTATATTGTAACTGCTCAGGTGTTTAGGTAAAGGCTGAGGGGAATGATAACTATTTTTGTCAGAAATTATATAATTTTAATTTGTAAATTCAACCTGAATCTGAACGCTAATTCTGCTAATTTATTTTTAACCAAATTTTTAAAAATTATAACAGTATATTTTCTAAATGTATACATTTAAAGAGTTCTTCATTTTTTTGATTAAACAGGAGAAAGATGTCACATAAATTATTTAGCCAGGATGTATTAAATTAGATGGATAAGAAAGAAAAAATAAGAAAAGAGAATCAGTCGAATAATGCAATTGACAGTAATGAAAAGATGTATACGACAATTTCAGGTATTCCTGTAGAACCTTTATATACACCTGAACATATTGCGGATATGGATTATGTCAAAGATCTTGGGTTCCCTGGGGAAGCGCCTTTTGTTCGTGGTATTCATGCTGAAATGTACAGGAAGCGCACCTGGACAATGCGGCAACTGGCAGGATACGGCCCTCCTGAAGAGACGAACAAAAGATATAAGCTGCTTTTAAAGGAAGGTGCCACTGGTATTAACGGCATATTTGATTATCCAACTCTTAGGGGGTATGATTCTACAGATGATCTTGCAAGGGCTGATTGCGGTCGGGGAGGGGTTGCAATAGATACGCTTGATGATATGCGTATTCTGTTTGATGGTATACCTGTCGACAATGTGAGCACATCTCTTGTTACATGTCAGCCGGTTTGCAATATTACCGTTCAGTCGATGTATTTTGCAAATGCCAAGAAGATGGGGATTTCTTTAAACAGACTTAATGGAACCAGTCAAAATGATTTTTTAATGGAAACATGTATGGCTGCAGCACCTGATACGCTGACACTAAAAGCATCTTTTAAATTAAGTTGCGATGCCATTGAGTTTTGTACTAAATATGCGCCGCTCTGGAATCCGGTCAGCTTTGCTGGTTATAACTACAGAGAATCCGGATGCAATGCGGATCAGGAGGTAGCTTTTGTTATTGCGAATGCAGTTGCCTGCATAGAGGAAATGATAACAAGAGGATATGATGTTGATGATTTTGTTCCGAGGATGAGTTTTTTTCTGGATAGCCATAATGATTTTTTTGAAGAGATTGCAAAATATCGTGCTGCGAGAAGAGTATGGTATAAGATCATGAATGATCGCTTTAAAGCAAAAAATCCACGTTCTAAAACCTTCAGGTTTCATGTTCAGACATCAGGTGCGGCCTTGACAGCTCAGCAACCGCTGAATAATATTGCACGGTCATCATATCACGCCCTTGCAGCAGTGCTTGGCGGAGCTCAATCGGTACATATAGATGGCTATGACGAAGGGCTCTGTATCCCTACGGAACTCTCCTCCATTACAGCATTAAGGTGCAATCAGATTTTGCAAAAGGAGACCAGAGTTACAAATACTGTTGATCCTCTTGGTGGTTCTTATTTTGTGGAATGTTTAACAAATAAGGTTGAAGATAAAATAGCTGGAACGCTGTCCGAGATTGAGCAACTGGGTGGTATTGTTAAAATAACTGAGACTGGGTGGATTCATAAAGAGATGGCCGATGCGTCATATGCATATCAAAAAGGGATTGAAACAGGAGAAATTCCGGTAATAGGAGTAAATACCAATCAAATGGAAGAAGAGCTGTTGCCCGTTGAAATTTTTCAGGTACCGGAAACACTTTCACTGCAAAAGAAAAAGCTTGAAAAGATTAAAAAAAAGAGGAGCCGGCTCGGGGTTCAAAAAGCTCTTGATTCTATAGCCCTGTGCTGTGATAAAGATAATAATCTTATGGAAATTATTGTTGATGCTGTTACCGCTGATATTACAGAAGGCGAGATTACAGGTATTCTAAAAAAGCATTATGGTGTATGGAATCCTCCTCTTTTTTAATAACTTCCATGCATTGGCGGGTATACTAAAAAGATAAGATATAGATTTACATTTTTGTTGTTTCAATGAAATAGACACTTGAGTTTTCGGAAAAAATATGAGACATTTTAATTAAAATATGCAATCCATAACATGGATAAATGGGTGATGGGTCAAAAGTAGATTTGCCCCCTTTTTTTCTGGCTCAGATTTTTTTGACCGTAACCGGTTGTCATATAATATGATCTATCAAAATTTTTAACATTCTCCGTATCGGTTCAGCAGCGCCCCAAAGAAGCTGATCACCAACTGTAAACATGGTTAAATATTCTGGGCCGATATTCAGTTTTCGAATTCTCCCCACGGGTATGGTCAACTGCCCTGTCACTGCAGCAGGCGTAAGATATTTTACTGAATCTTCTTTTGTGTTTGGAATTATTTTTACCCACTTATTGGCAGATTCAATAATAGTTTGAATCTCACTAAGGGGGAGATCTTTAGAGAGTTTGACCGTAAATGCCTGGCTGTGGCATCGCATCAGTCCCACTCGAATACACAAACCATCAATCGGAACTGCATTTTTTGTCTGTAAAATTTTATTGGTTTCAGCTGCACCTTTCCATTCCTCTCGACTTTGTCCTGATTCCATTGGTGTATCTATCCATGGAATAACGCTTCCAGCAAGGGGCACACCAAAATGTTCTACAGGAAAGGTATTGTCTGTTATTATTTCGAGAACCTTTTTGTCTATTTCCTGAATAGCTGCAGCCGGATTATCAAGAAGATCTTTTGAAGCTTTGCCAATAGCAGCCATTTGAGCGATAAGTTCACGCATGTTTTTTGCACCAGCGCCAGAGGCTGCCTGATATGTCATGGAAGTCATCCATTCTATTAACCCCTGATTAAATAAACCTCCTATTGCCATAAGCATCAAACTTACAGTACAATTTCCCCCTATAAAATTTTTAATTCCCGATTTAAGTCCATTTTGAATAAGGTTTAAATTTACAGGGTCTAAAACAATAATACTCTCCTCATCCATACGCAGGGCAGATGCATCATCAATCCAGTATCCGTTCCATCCGGATGCTATAAGCTCAGGATAGATTTTTTTTGTATAGCCACTTCCCTGACATGTAACAATAATATCATTTTCAGAAAGTAGAT